>JAURVS010000009.1 GCA_030655355.1 Sphingopyxis sp. | reverse complement strand
GCGGTGATAGGCGCGGAAGATGTAGCTGGAGCCATCGACCAGATAGAGATGATTCTTGTCCGACATGGCGCGGATGTAGCAGCGCCGAAGCGGACGGCCTAGGGTGCGGTTCCCTTTTTCGTGCCCACCGTTTCGCGGCCGCGTCGGCAGGTTTCACGGTTCGCTATCCCGTTCGAACAAGTCGGAGGGGCACCACAAATATTTGTCATTTCCGACCCATCGTCATCCCGAGCGCGACCCGGGAACCGCCGTCCCTTCGTCTGACGCCGGCAAGACAAGGCGCAGCCCGGGGTGACGACGAGGCGCATGCCGGATTGCCGGGATGGAACGGCGGCTTTGGGGTGGAAAGCGGACTATCGGCTTTTAATCCGAAAGATCGGGTGTGAGACGTTGGCGAGTGACTATGCTGATCGGCCATGGCACATCAGCCTAATGATGCGATCTTTTTTTGACGGCGTTTCGCTCAGGGATCAGGCGATTGCTGGGGGAATCATTTTTCTCCCTTTCGCCACGTTGGTTATTCTAGCGGCCATATTCATGCGTGCTGAGCCCATTGATCCTCGAGCAATATGGGGATGCTACGTCGCGGACGGCGCACCAGCTTTGAGCGTCGAACCAAATAAAATACATATTCTCGACGGGACGCACCGTTCGCTGAGCTATGTCGCGGATTATAAACGAACTTATGCCTTGACGGTGCGGCCCGCCCTACAGCTTAGTTCATCGACAGATGGACAATACAGCTTCATTGACGGCCGAGGCATAGGTTATTTCTGGCAGCTTTTGGCCGCCGGTTCGGACGATCCGAGAAGTCTACGCTCTCCCGACGACTTCGGCGGTCGGATTCGCCTCGTAACCACGGAATCAACTGACGTGATCTATGTCCGCTCTGCGGACGGCAGTCCCTGTCGCTGAACGTTCACTATTGGTCGATTCCAGCCCTTCGTCATCCCGGACTTGATCCGGGATCCACGGCGGTGCGTGACATCATGGACCCCAGATCCAGTCCGGGGTGACGATTTGAGACAGAGCGGCATTCCCTCTTGTCTCAAGGAGGAGAGATCGACGTCCGCAACTGGTCATTCGCGGGCGTCGCCGCCTCCTATCGATACGCGATTATCAGCTTTGACGCTGCCGCAACCGCTGCCGCGCGCGCATCGTCCGTAGTACCGCCCGCCACCTTGGCCAGCGCCACGCCCATGCGGCGGTACGGCCGCGTCACGGGCTTGCCGAAGATGCGGGCATCGACCGCGGTTGCGGCGTTCGGCGGGGTCAGCGCGTCGGCGAGGCCGCAGATCGCGAAATCGCTCGCGTCGCGATCGGCGAGCAGCACGGCGCTCGCGCTGGCGTCCGGCACCGTAATCGCGGGGATCGGCAGGCCGAGGATCGCGCGTGCATGGAGGTCGAATTCGGACAGCGATTGCGAGATCAGCGTCACCATGCCGGTGTCGTGCGGGCGCGGGCTCAATTCGGAGAAGATCACCTGATCGCCCTTCACGAAATATTCGACGCCGAAAATGCCGTGGCCGCCGAGCGCATCGACGACTTTCATCGCCATCTCCTGTGCGGCGGCGAGCGCGGCGTCGGACATCGCGGCGGGCTGCCAGCTTTCGCGATAGTCGCCGCGTTCCTGTCGGTGCCCGATCGGCGGGCAGAAGCTTACGCCATCCTTGTGGCGGACGGTGAGCAAGGTGATCTCATAGTCGAAATCGATGAACGCCTCGGCAATCACGCGCAGCCGGTCGCCGCGCATCCCCGCGGCGGCATAGTCCCAAGCGGCATCGATGCCGTCTGCGTCCTTGACCGTGCTCTGGCCCTTGCCCGACGACGACATGACGGGCTTTACGACGAGCGGAAAACCGATGCGCTGCGCCGCTGCGGCGAGTTCCTCGCGGCTCGTCGCATATTCGAAGGTCGAGGTGGCGAGCCCCAATTCGCTCGCCGCCAGATCGCGGATCGCGTCGCGGTTCATCGTCAATTGGGCGGCGCGCGCCGACGGTACGACGTGAAAACCTTCGGCTTCGACTTCGGCGAGGATTTCGGTGCGGATCGCCTCGACCTCGGGCACGATATGGTCGGGCCGATGTTTCTCGATCGCACCGCGCAGCGCATCGCCGTCGAGCATCGAGAAGACTTCATAGGCGTCGGCGACCTGCATCGCGGGCGCGCCGTCATAGCTGTCGCAGGCGATGACGCGGCACCCAAGCCGCTTCGCCGAAATCACGAATTCGCGCCCGAGTTCGCCCGAGCCGAGCAGCAATATGGTGGCGGTGGTGGTCATGACAAACTTTCCATCGAGGTTGGGCGCAAGATTCGGGACGCAGCATGGCGCAGCGTCCGCCATATAAATTTCGGCGCCAAAGTGCGACAGCGAATGACATCGAAGGACCCGTGACGTGACGCATTATTTCAAAACCATCTGGTCGCCCGTCGGCGAACTGACGCTCGTCGCCGACGATCGCGGGCTTGCCGCGATATTGTGGGAGGACGACCGGCCCGGCCGGGTGCGGCTCGGCGCGCTCATCGAAAAAGCCGACCATCCGGTCCTGCTCGAAACCGAGCGGCAACTCGGCGAATATTTCGCAGGCGAACGCCGCACCTTCGATGTGCCGCTGTCGTTCGCGGGTACCGATTTTCAGAAGCGGGTGTGGGCGGCTTTGCTCGCGATCCCGTTCGGCGAGACGCGCAGCTATGGCGAGATCGCGCTCCAACTCGGCGCCCCCGGCGCGTCGCGCGCGGTGGGGGCCGCCAATGGCCGCAACCCGATCTCGATCATCGCGCCGTGCCACCGTGTCGTCGGATCGAATGGCAAATTGACGGGTTTTGCCGGTGGCCTCGATGCCAAGGCCTTTTTGCTCGCGCTCGAACGCTAGGCGGCTTGGGTCAGAGGTCGAGCGTGCGGATGTCGGGGATCATCTTCCACCAGAGCAGCGCGCCGATCAGCGACAGGCCCGCTGCGGTGGCAAAGGCATAGCCATAGCCGCCGAGATAATCGACGATCAGCCCGGTGACGATCGGGCCGATAATTCCCGAAATATTGCCGAGCGCATTTTGCACGCCCATCCAGCTACCCGCCGCGCGTGGTCCGGCGAAAATCTGACCGACGGCGAAGATGTTCGTCGCGATCAGCCCGGCGCCGAACCCTGCCACCATCAACCAGACCCCGAGCAGCACATAACCGTCGGCGAGCGCGATGCCGACGGTCGCCGTGCCGATCGCGAACTGCCCCGCGACCATCAGCCAGCGCCGGACTTCGCCTTCGTGCGCGCCGCGCGCGACCATCCGGTCGGACAGCCAGCCGCCCGCCAGCGCGACCACACCCTGCGTCGTGAAGCTCAGCGTCGTCAGCAAGGTCATCTCGCCGATCGAATAACCGCGCGTGTTGACGAGGTAGAGCGGCAGCCAGGCGAGCAGGAAATAAAAGCCGTAGTTCGACAGGAAATGGACGACGCCCATCTTCCACAATGTCGGGACGCGCAGCAGGCGGCGGATCGAGACGCGCTCGGCCGCGCGTGCCGCCTGCGCGCGTGCGCGCATCGGTGCCGACGCAATTTGCCACGGCACCAGCCATAGCAAAGTCACCGCGCCGAAGATCCAGAACACCGGGCGCCAACCCCACTCGCCGAGGATCGCGCCCCCGGCGAGAACGCCGATCGCGGGGCCAAAGGCGAGCGCGGCGGCGACCACCGCATTCGCGATCCCGCGCCGCTCGGCGGGGACTTCCGCCGCGAAAATCTTCGTGCTGCCCGGAAAGGCGATGCTCTCACCAAGCCCGAGGAACAGCCGCAATATGATCAGCGACACCAGTCCGCCGACGAAACCGGTGAGCGCGGTGCTGATCGCCCAGATTGCAACGCCCAGTGCAAAGACGCGGTAAACGCAGAAGCGGTCGCAGAGCCAGCCGACGAGCAGGCAGGCGGGAGCATAGACCCAGAAGAAGGCCGAGACGGCGAGGCCGAAGCCCGTCGCCGACAGCTGCAACTCGTCCTTCATCAGCGGCGCGGCAACGCCGATCGCGCCGCGATCGATATAATTCAGCAGGACCGACAGCGCGATTAGCCCCACGATCCACTTCACGCGGGACTTGCCCGCACCTTCGTCCAGCGCTTGCGTTGCCATCGATGATTTCCCCTGCCCGAACGGGTGGGTATCACAGCAAGGCGGAGGCGATTAGCGAAATTTGCGCATCCGTTTATGCAGGCCAGCGCGGCGTATCATGGTCGGGATGCTGGTGGTTGCTCGCGCGGATCGCGCCGACATAGGCGCTCATCATTTCCTCGGTCGTGCCTTCGGCCTTGAGCGCCAGGCTCTCAAAAACGGCGAGCCGCCCTTCGAGACCGAACTGGACCTGCGGCGGGAATTGCGCGGGATCGTCGAACGATCCGGTCGTCAGGTTGATATGCTTGCTCTCGAAATAATCGTAAAGCAAAGGCGTCCCGCACGTCTGGCAAAAGCCGCGCGCGGCCTTGTCCGAACTGTTGAAGGTGGCGGGCGCACCGCGGGTCCAGGTTATGGCGTCGCGCGGAACCCCGATCAGCGCCGCAAAGAAATTGCCCGCGGCCTTCTGGCACATGCGGCAATGGCAGATATGCGACGTGTCGAGCACCGCGGTGACATGATAGCGCACGGCGCCGCACTGGCAGCCGCCCGATGCTTCGGTTTCGATCCGGTCCATGCTTTGCTCCTCAATCGATCAGGCAGACCGTGCCGGCCCAGATGTCGGTCACGATCCCCTCGATCCCCTCCTGATCGAGAATACCGACAAAACCGCCCCCGCTGAATAACAGACCGAGCGACGACTCTTCGGCTGTCGCATCACCATAGCCCGCATCGAGCGACTGGCGCGGCGAGCCGATGCCAATGCCTTTCGCGGTTTTGAACGGCGATGCCGCGCCGTTGATGGTCCAGCCGATGAATTTATCGTCCTGGAAGGTCATCTGGAGCCCGCCGCGGAGTTCGGTATAGTCGACCGTCCCGGCGCTGCACTCGTCACTGCTCCCGCGTGTCATCGGGGTGCCCGCTATAACGCCGACCGCCGATTCGGCCTTAACGCGCAGCGTGCCAAAGGGCAGGAGTTGCATCTTGCCCGCGGGATCGGCGAGCAGCAGCCCGTCGGAGGCGAGGATCAGCGGTGTTTCGACGCGAACGCGCTGCACCGGCTCGCGAGCGCGGGCAGGGCGTTCGTCGATGGTTTCGGCGGTCCGCTTTTCGCGAGCGGGTGGTGCTTCATCATTGGACGGAGTGCAAGCGGAAAGCGCCGCCGCGAGACATATCCATGCCGCTTTCATCGCTTCGCTCCCACGACAGTCTTCGCGGCGACTGTAACGCAGCCGCCGCACAGCGTCAGTCGCTTTTCTGCGGGTGGAAGGTTTCGCCGCGCGCCAGCATCGCGACCAGATCGGCAATCTTCTTCTTCCGCCCGGCGTCGGTCTTGATGGCGGCCAGACGAAAGATCAGCGCGAAGCGATTTTGCGCCGTCAGCTTGCCCAGCATCGCTTTGGCTTGCGGCTCGGCGTCGATCGCAGCCTGCAGATCGTCGGGGATTTCCGATCCCTTGATGCGATAGGCGCGGTCCCAGCGCCCATCGGCTTTCGCGGCCTCCGCCTGTTTCAGCCCATGCTCGGTCATCCGCCCCTCGGCGGTCAGGCGCGCGATATTGTCGATATTGATCTGGCTCCAGACGCTTTTGGGCCCGCGCGGCGTGTAGCGTTGGAGGAAGCTTTTTTCGTCGAAGGATTTGCGAATGGCATCGATCCATCCCCAGCATAGCGCAGCCCAGACCGCCTGCTCGGGAGAGATCGACGCGAGCCCCGATTTGACCTTGTGGATCTTGATCCAGACCTCGCGCTCGGTGGCGTGATGCGCTGCCAGCCAATCATAGAAACCGTCCATATCGACGAACTCGTGAACCTTGTCGGGATCGACCTGCACTGCGGCCACGGCTCTAATTTCCTTCAATGGTTCCAATTGCGGCGTCGCTCGGCGGCAGCGCGAAACATATACGCGTTCAGTCCATCTTCAAGCTACCCGCCATAGGCGCGCACGAAGAATATCAATGTGGTCACCCCGGTGACGAGCAAAGTCCATATCCGCACAGCGCGGGGCGACAGCCGCTTGCCGACCAGCGCGCCGAGCCACCCGCCGACGATCGAGCCGACCAGCATCGGCAGGCAGGCCCACCACCAGATCATCGCGAAGCCAATGAAGATGAACGCGGCGGCGAGGTTCGCTACGGCCAGCATCGTGGTGCGGATCGCAAACAGCTCGCGCGGCTGGATATTCGCCAGCAAACCATAGAGCGCGGTGGTGATCAGCCCGACCCCGCCGCCGAAATAGCCGCCATAGATGCCGAGCAGGGCCTGCGCCGTGAGCAACGTCGGCCGACCGATATGCACGCGCGCGTGGAGCCACTCCGACGCGCTTTTGCCGAACAGCATCACCGCAAAGGCGAAAAGGAGCAGCCACGGAATGAGCATGTCGAACGTCTCGGTCGGCGTGACGACGAGAAGCAGGCTCCCGACAAGCCCGAAGACAAAGGTCAGCGCCGCGAGCAGCCGGACCGAAATGCCCGCGACGGGGCCAAGCTCATTCCGATAGGCCCAGGCGCTCGTTCCCGCGCCGGGAAGCAGCGCGACGTTCGAGGTCGCATTGGCGATATTCGCCGGCAGCCCGAGCGCGATCAGCGCAGGCAGCGTCGCAAATGTGCCGCCGCCCGCGAGTGCGTTCATCGCACCGCCCAGCACGCCAGCGCCGGCGGCGAGCAAAAGCGTAGAAAGGTCGATCACGCATCACTCCGGGTTCGGCCGCGATCGGCCGCACCGCGCCATTCGCCGCGATCGCGACAGCGGTCAAGCGCGGAGCAGCCTGTCGGCGCGCGTCACCGGGAAATGCAATTGGCTCCCCGGCGGTCAGTCCTGAACATAGACATATTGCGTCTGCTGCCCGTCGCTGATCGTCAGCGTGCGCTTGCCGTCCTTCGTGCCGACCAGCGCATCGACGCCAATGCTGCCTGGCCCCACCGAGATGATCGACATGCTGCCATCGGCGTTCTTGCGGGTCGCGATCGGCCCTTCGACGAATCCGGCCTTGATCCATTTCTGGCCGTCCTTCTCGCTGATCGTGATCTGGCCGACCGACGGATCGCTGTAGTGACCGGCGAGATTGCCCAGCACGGCCGCATCGCCCGGATAGGTCAGCCGCTCGCGCCTTGCGGTGGCCTGCGCCTTGATCCGCGTCGCCGCCGCCGTGATGTCGCGCGCGGCTTCGGGCTGACCATCGTACAGCACTTCGAGGAGGCGGCGGAGAACGGGGCCGAACATCTGCGCGCCCGGATCGCTGTTGGTGAGGATCACAAGCCCGACGCCCGACTCGGGCAGCGCGAACCAGGTGCTGTGATAGCCGACGAGCGTGCCGCCGTGCGTGACCACATTGACCCCCGAGACGTCGCGCTGGAACAGGCCCATGCCGTACCAGCTGTCGGGTCCGACCTGCACGCCCTTCTTGCGGCGCTCGAGCAGATTGGTCTCGCTCACCAGCCTTTTGCCGTCGAGCACGCCCTTGCCCAGTTCGAGCTGGACGTAGCGAACCACGTCGGCGGTCGTCGAGAAGGCAGCGCCCGCCGGGCGATAGGGATAGGGCGCCCAGTTGAAGTCGTTCGACATCAAAGTCACCTTGCCGTCGATGTCGAGGCCGTGCGGCGCCGCCCAATTGCCCGCCATCCCCTTCGCATAGTCGAAAGTGCTGTCGGTCATGTGGAGCGGCTTGAAGACCTTCTCCTCCATCGCGCGGTCATAGGCGGCGCCGAATTCCATCTTGGGATAGAGGATATGTCCGCCAACATAACCCGCTGCCGACGCGAGCTGATTATTATATTGGAACAGGTCGCCGAACTTGCTGGTCGGCATCGTGTCGGCGAGCTGGGTGAAGGTTGCCGCGGCGGGCTGCCCCTTGTCGGCGAGAATGAAGCCATAGTCCTTGCGCGGCAGGCCGGTGCAGGCGCAGATCAGATGCCTGACCTCGACCGACCGGGTAACCTCGTCATTGCCCAATCGGAATTCGGGATAAAGGTCGACGACCTTTTCATCCCATTTGAGCTTGCCCTCGTCGGCGAGCACCGAGAGAAGCAAAGTGGTCATGCCCTTGGTGTTCGACGCGATCATGAACTTGGTATGCTCGTCGACCTTCGCTGGCGAACCGAGCGCCCGGACGCCAAAACCGCCCTCCCAAAGCACCTTGCCATTGTCGATCAGCGCGAAGCCGATGCCGGGGACTTCCAACTCCTGGCGGCTGGCCTCGACGAAATCGGTGAGCAGCTTGACGCGGTCGGGCGTGAGCTCATGCGCAGTCTTGCCTGCGAAAGTCTCGCGTTCGAAACCGGCCGGGCGGAGGCTCTGCGCGACCACCGACATCGCGGCAGAGCGCTTGGCCGCGGTGCCCGCGCCGCCATCGACGATCAGCACCGTCCACGCGGTCCCTTTGCGCAATGCGCTTGCCGATCGGCTGGCGCGTTCGCTGGGCAGCGTTTCATAAGCGAAGCTGACGCGTTCCTCCCAACCGTCGCCTGCGGGCGCGGCGGTGCTATTGCGCACTTCGGGCACGGCGCCCGGACGGATGACCGCCCACGCTTTCGCGACGGCGTCCTTGGCGTCGGCGGCGCTACCGATATCGGCGACGACAATGCGCAGGTCACCTTCGGGCGAAGTGAAGACGAGTGCCGGCCCCTGCTTCGAAGCGGTCCAGTCCTTCGGCTGGACATATTGCACCCCGCTGGTGAGCTTGCCGGGCGTATCGGCGGCGACGGTCTGCGCAAAGGCCGCGATGGGGGCGCAGGACAGCGCAAGTGCGATCAACAGCTTCATTGAGCTTCTCCTCAGGGGACGAGATGATAGAGAACATGGGGTTGCGACGTGAATGACAGGCGCCAGCGACCTTCGGCGCCGTGGAAGAGAAGCTGCTCATAAGGACCGCCCGCCCGCGCGCCGGTGACCTGTTCGAAGCGCATCGGTCCGACCCGCTCCCAATAGCTTGTCTTGCCGTCGTTGGTGATGGTGATCGCATTGGCGCCCGCCGCCGCAATCTTGAGATCGCGCTCGGGATTGGGCGTGCTCGCATAGTCGCGCCGGTTGCCGCGATAGGCGCCGAGCGGCAGCGCCTCATTTGCCGGTGCCGCGACACGCGGCGCGGGCGTTTGCGGAAAGAGGCGCCCGATCAAGGCTTCGGCGAGTTCGGTACGCCCGCCATAGCTGCCCTGGCCGCCAGTCTCCGAAATGAAGAAGCCGAGTTCCGCCTCGGGCGCCAAAATCATGTTCGAATGGAAATCGCCGGTGTTGCCGCCATGCCCGACCATGCGCGGTCCCGCCTCGCGGACGACGAAGAAACCATGCGCCATGCCGGGCAGACCGGGCGCATTGGCGACCGAGTTGGTCATCAGCAATTTGACCGACGCGGGCTTCAGGATCCGCGCCTTGCCCAGCGCGCCGCCATTCATCATCGCGGTCATGAAGCGCGCCATGTCGGGGCCGCTGCTCGTTCCCGATCCGGCGGGCATCACCGGGCTGAACAGTTCGAACGGGTCGGCGACCAGCCGACCGTCCTTATATTGATATCCCGTCGCCATGCGCGGCGCGAGCGCGGCGGGAAGCGGTTCGCGGAAGGTCGTCGAGGTCATGCCGAGCGGCAAGAAGATATGCTTTTCGACATAGTCGGGAAAAGCTTCGCCCGACACGCGCTCGACAATATAGCCCGCGACGACCGAGCCATAGTTCGAATAGGACGTCTCGGTCCCCGCGCGCCAATGGCGCGCCGGAATATGCGTCTTCACCCACTCGGCATAGGGTGTGATCTTGTCGACCGTCGGTGCGGTCAATCCGCCGATGTCGCTCATTCCGGGCGTGTGCGAGAACAGGTCGCGGACGCGGATCGGCTGGCCTTCGAATGCGGGAATCTTGAAGTCGAGATAGGTGTTCACATCGGCGTCGAGGTCGACACGGCCAAGCTCGACCTGCTGGAGCAGCGCGCTCCAGGTGAACATTTTGGAGACCGACCCCGGGCGAAACAGCGTCTGCTGTCCGTCGACCGGCACACCCTTGTCGACGTCGGCAAAGCCATAGCCGCGCGAGAACAGGACCTTGCCCTTGTAGACGACGGTAACCAGCGCGCCCGCGACTTCGCGCGTGGCGATCTGCTGCGCCATCACGCCATCGACGAAATCGCCAAGTCCGGCGATCCGGTCCTGCGGAATGCTGTAGCTCGTTTCTGCGGCGGCCTGCGCGTTCGCGATCGAAGGCAGTGCGATCGAGCCGAGCAGGGCGGCGGCAAATGCGGTGCGGCACAGGGCCGGGAGGCGGGTCATGGCAATTCTCCGAAAATCACTGGGGGTCGGGCCGGTCATGCGAGGCAGCTGTCGACGAGCGCGTCGAAGGCGGGTCCGCCCCGCACGGGGTCGGCGACGGGCAGGCCGAGCCGGCGGCTTTCGCTCGCCATCAGTTCGGCAGCTTCCGCCGCACTCATCGCCGAGGTGTTGAAGGAAAAGCCCGCGCAGCGGATCGCCGGATTGGTGCGGCGGCCGAGCAGGGTGGTGAGTTCGACAATCTCTTCGATGCTTGTCAGCTGATAGCCCGCGGTGCCGATCATTTCGGTCCGGCCGGGTTCGTGGCAGACGACGAAGATGTCGGGCTGGCTGCCGTGAAGCAGGCCCAGCGACACTGCGGCATAGGCGGGATGCGTGATCGCGCCCTGACCCTCGATCACATCCCAATGGCTGGCGGCGGCGTCGGGTGAGAGCATCTCGGCGGCGCCCGCTTCGAAATCGGAAATGACCGCGTCCATCGGGACACCGCCGCCCGCGATCATGATGCCCGTCTGCCCCGTCGCGCGGAAATCGACGTCGAGGCCGCGCGCGCCGAAGGCGTCGGCAAGCGCAAGCGCGGTGTATTTCTTGCCGAGCGCGCAATCGGTGCCGACCGTGAGCAGCCGCTTGCCGCTCCGCTTGCGCCCATTGGCGATCGGGATGTTCGTTGGCGGGACGCGCACGTCGATGAGCTGGCGGCCCAGCCGCTGCGCCGCTGCGGCGACCTCGGGAATGTCCGAAAGGCGCATGTGCATGCCCGCGATCAGGTCGAGCCCGGCTTCGAGCGCTTCGACCAGCGACGCGCGCCAGATTGCCGGAATCACCCCGCCGGGATTGGCGACCCCGATCAGGAGCGCCCGTGCGCCGCGGGCGCGCGCCTCAGCGGCGGTCACTGCCTCGAGCCCGGTGGTGACCGTCGCGCCCGCAAGCCGGATTTCGCCGACGCATTTGTCGGGCGCCCAGTCGCGAAGGCCAAAAGCGGTCTTCGCGAAGCCCGCGAAGGTCACGTCGCCCAGGAACAGCACATAGGGCTGCGGCAGCACCGGCGTGCCGACCAGCCGGTCGGTGAGCGCGTTCATCACCCGCCCCATGTTGCGGTCAGCAGCCGCTGGAAATTGCCGCCGAGGATCGCGCGGATATTGGCGTCGGAGTAACCGCGGCGGATCAATTCTTCGGTGAGGTCGTACATCTTGAGCGGATGATCGAAGCCGTCGATGTCGATCTTCTCGCGGAAGGCATAGCTGTCCTTATAGGCGCCGCGCAGCATCTTGTTCATCTCGGTCGACGTATCGTCATAGCCATAAAGATCGGAATCGGTACCGATCCCGACATGGTCGATGCCGACCAGCTTCACGACATGGTCGATATGGTCGGCATAGTTGACGATCGTCGTCGGGTCGGTCTTGCTGACGAAGTTGCGAACGCCGGTGATGCCCATCACGCCGTCCTTTGCCGCGAGCGCCTTGATTGCCTCGTCGGTCTTGACGCGCGGATGGTCGATCAGCGCGCGGCAGTTGCTGTGCGTGATCGCGATCGGCTTGGCGGATAGTTCGATGGCATCGAGCGTCGTGCGATCGCCGCTGTGCGACACATCGACGAGCATCCCGACCTCGTTCATCGCCTTGATGATCTCGACCCCGAAGTCGCTGACCCCGCCATCGACGCGGTCGGTCGATCCCGACCCGATACGGTTCTGCGAATTATAGGTGAGCTGCGCGCAGCGCTGCCCCATTTCGTAAAAGCTCTTCACATCGGCGGCGCGCAGGAAATGGTCGGCATTCTGCAGCCCCATGATCACCGCGACCTTGCCATCCTTTTTGGCTTCGAGAATGTCGGCGAACTTGTCGACGCCGGTCAGCACATCGCTGTTGCGCGCGACATAATTGCCCCAGACCGCGAAGAAGCTGAGCGCCTGTTCCTTCGCGGTCGGGCCGCCGATGCCGACCGCGTGGTGGATCGCGCTCAGCCCGCTGGCGCGGAAGTCGGCGGCCATCTGATCGCTCATCGGCTTGGCGTAGAAGGAGGGATCGAAATCGATCTTGATCGGGGCGAGCATGTCGACGACGACCGAGCTTTTGACGAGCTCGACCGCGCGCTTTGAATAGGTTTTGCCGCTGAAGGGGCTGACCTGAAACGCGGCGCGGGCGATATGGGGCGCGGCGAGCGCGGCCCCGGCTGCGGCGCATAGCGCCTGGCGACGAGACATCAGCATAGTAGCTCCCCCAAAGTAGTTTTCCAATAAGGACAATATGCGCCTGATCGGAAATATCAAGCGGATTGATTTGTTGCCCGGCCGGCCCGTTTTCGGATGACGACATCCTCGTCGATCATCGACCGGATACGACCTCCGCCTCGGCCGTCGGCTCGTGCCGAGTTTCCGCTTGGAGTCGAAGAATGCGAGCAACAGACCTCAACCCAAACCGCTTGTCAATTACGGGCCTGAATTCTCGCAAAAGAAATATGTTGTCCTGAATAGGACATTATGACACCTTCCTTGCAAGGGAAACGAAAGCCGCCGTCGAGCGGTCCAGGGCAAAAAGGGGCGTTTGAAATGCGACAGGACAATTATAAGCTTGGATATCGGTTGGCGCGCGGCAGCAGCATTGCGGCGTTGGCGACCGGACTATTGATCGCAGTCCCCGCAGCGGCGCAGACGGTCTCCGAAACCGAGGCGACCGCCGGAGAAGAGATTCTCGTGACCGGGTCGCGCATCGCGCGCGCCGGTTATGATCAGCCGACACCCACAACCGTGATCGGCGAGGATGAATTGCGCCTCGGCGCGCGTCCGAACATTCAGCAGGTGCTGAACGATCTGCCGCAAATCCGCCCCACGACGACGCCGAGCGTGTCGAACGGCAACACATCGACCGGCACCGCGCCCGTCGATATGCGCGGCCTCGGTACGAACCGCACTCTCGTGCTCCTCGACGGCCGCCGCTTCGTCGGCGAGGGCAATCTGAATTTTATCCCGACCAATCTGGTCGAGCGTATCGAAGTCGTGACGGGCGGCGCCTCGGCGGCTTGGGGTTCGGGCGCCGTGGCCGGCGTCGTCAACATCCTTCTCGACAAGGATTATGACGGCATTTCGATCGGCGGCAATGTCGGCGTCGCGTCGCGCGGGGACGGCTTCCGCTATGGCTTTGATGCGAAATTCGGCACCAGCTTCGCCGACGGGCGCGGCCATTTTCTCATCGGCGGCGAATATGTCAAAGATGCGGGCGTGATCGACCGCAGCACGCGGCCCAACCTCAACAGCCCCGACTTCATTCCCTCAGGCACCGGGTCAGAACTGGTTCGCGACGTCAATTTCGGCAATGTGACGCTCGGCGGGCTCATCACCAGCGGCGTGCTGGCGGGACAGACCTTCAACCCCGACGGTACGCTTCGCGATTTCCGTCGCGGCACCAGCGTGGGCGCCGGCGCGTTCCCGCTCCGCATGGTCGGCGGCGAAGACGGCATCAATCTTTATGACACGATCCCCGCGTCCTCGCCGTTCGAACGGCTGAGCACCTATGGCCGACTGAGCTATGAAGTCGGCGATGCGACCTTCTGGGTCGACGCGAGCTATGCGCGCGCGCTGTCCAATGCGCCCTTCTTTGGCGATTATACGGTCGGCGGCGCGTTGGGGCTGCCCTATCTGACGATCCAGGCGACGAACCCCTATCTGTCGACTGCCATCCGCGACCGGCTGGCCGCTGCGGGCGAGACGAGCTTCACCTTCGGGCGCTATTTCAACGACATTCTGCAGCTTCAGTTCCGCGGCCTGCGCGTCAGCAAGGAAGCCGCGATCGGCGTCGACGGCACGTTCGGCAAAGGCTTCCGCTACAAGGCCTGGTACAGCCATGGCGAAGTCGAGAGCGAACAGTCGTTGAACAATTCGCGGCTGGTCAGGCAGTTCAACAATGCGATCAACGCGGTGTCGAGCGGCGGGCAGATCGTCTGCGCGATCAATGTCGACGCCAACCCGGCGAATGACGATGCCGCCTGTCGTCCGCTCAATCCGTTCGGCGCGTTGAATGCGTCGCCCGAAGCGCGCGACTATGTGACCGGAGCGCAGCAATCGTTCAGCACGACGAAGCTCGATTCGGCGGGCGCCGAGATTCAGGGCGATCTCTTCTCCTTGTGGGCGGGGCCGGTGACGGTCGCAATCGGCGCCGAAGCGCGCTGGGAAGAACTGGTCTCGTCGCGCGATGACTTCACGATCGCGAACGCTGCGAACTACGGACTTCTGGTCTTTTCGACGCCGACCTCGGGCGGTTTCAACGTCAAGGAAGCCTTTGGCGAAGTGCTGCTGCCTTTGCTCAAACTGGAAAATGCCGTCGAGGTCGATCTGAGCGGCGCGGCGCGCTATTCCGATTACAGCACCAGCGGCGGGATCTGGACATGGAAGGCTGGGGGCACCGTCCGGCTGTTCAACGACCTGCTGCTTCGCGGAACGCGCTCGCGCGATATTCGCTCGCCCAGCATTGCCGAATTGTTCTCGGTCCGCTCGATCAACATTGGGGTGCTCAACGATCAGGACAATCCGGCCGGGCGCCTTGCGGCCAATCCGGCCTATAATCCGACGCCGTCGACCGTGACGACCTTTACAGGCGGTAACCCCGATCTGGTACCCGAGGTCAGCTACACGACCTCGATCGGTGCGACCTATTCGCCGTCCTATTTCCCCGGTTTCAGCGCCTCGGTCGATTATTACAAGATCAAGATCAAGGGTGCGATCACGGCGCTCAACGGGTCGAGCCTGACGCTCGCCTGTTTCCGCGGCAGCACCGCTGCGTGCGACCGTATCACCCGCGATGCGACCGGGACGGTCGTACAGGTCGCGGCAAACCAGCAGAATATCGCAAGTTTCGAGACGAGCGGTTTGGACATGGAAGCATCCTATGTCGTCCGCCTGTCGAGCGTCGGAGCGAACCTTCCGGGCAGCATCCGCATTCGCGCATTGGCGACTTATGTCGACAAGCTGGTGTTCGATACGGGACTCACCCGCGTCGAGACCGCCGGCGACGTCGGCGATTCGGTTCTGCGCGCGACCCCCAAATGGCGCGGAACGCTCAGCGCGACCTATGAAGATGCCAGCTTCGGCTTCGACATCCGCGCGCGTTATATCGATGGCGGCAATTTTGACCGGACCCGGACGACGCTGATCAACAACAAGATCGCCTCGCGGACCTATGTCGACATCGGCGCGCGGTTCAAGGTGGAGGATCGCTTCACGCTGTTCGCCAACGTCAACAATGTCTTTGACCGCGCGCCGCCGCTCGTCACCGTGAACAGCACGCTTTACGATGTCGTCGGCACCTATGTTACGGTCGGCGCGCGGGTCAATTTCTAGACTTTTGTAACATCGGACGGCGGCTGGAATCGGGCCTGGGACAAGCCCGCCTGTTTCCAGCTGACCGCTCACATTATCCAAACAAGGCGGGAGTATCGCGGAAATGCGCAAAGGCCTGATTCCATATGGTTTTGCGTTGTCCGCGCTGCTGCTCGGCGCTCTTGTCGGGGCGCCGGCGATCGTTCTGCCCGCGGCGAGCCAGACCGTTGCCGCGCCAGCGAGCCTGTCGGGGTATGAAGCGCAGGATGTGATGATCCCCGTGCGCGACGGCATCAGCCTGCACGCGCAGGTCTGGCGCCCCAAGGGCCATGACGGCAGGCTCCCCATTCTGATGACGCGGTCGCCTTATGGTTTCACGAAAGAGCGCATCGAAGGCGGCCTCGGCAAGGCAGGCAGCTATGCCGAGCTGGCCGAAGACAAATATATCTTCGTCTTTCAGGACATCCGCGGCCGCTTCGGCTCCGGCGGCGAGTTCGTAAACCTGCGCCCGCTCAAGACCCAAGCCGACGGGATCGATGAAGCCACCGACACCTATGACAGCATCGACTGGCTGGTCAAAAATCTGCCCGACAATAATGGCAAGGTCGGCGTGTTCGGCGTGTCCTACGGCGGCTGGACTGCCGCGATCGCGACCGTCAATCCGCACCCCGCGCTGAAAGCGGTCACTTCGCAGGCATCGCCCGAGGATATGTTCATCGGCGATGACTTCCTGCACAATGGCGCCTTCCGGCTCGATTATGCCTGGTCGTGGGTGTCGGCGCTGGAGACCGACGGCCGGACGATGAACGCCTTCGATTTCGGCACCGACGATGCCTATGACTGGTATCTGAAACAGTCTGATCTCGCCAACATGGATCAGCGGCTCCTCGGCCGCGCGATGCCGAGCTGGCAAAATTTCGTATCGCATCCGAATTACGACAGCTTCTGGCGCGCCAGCCGGACTTCGCACATGATGCCCGCGAAAGTGGCCGTCCCCAATCTGATCGTCGCCGGATGGTGGGATCAGGAGGATTTCTATGGCCCGATGACGATCTACGCCAATCAGGAGAAGGGCGACGATCGCGGCCTCAATTATCTGGTTGTCGGGCCGTGGAATCATGGCGGCTGGCGCGGCGAAGGCAGCAACTATGGCCCGTTCGATCTGGGCGGACCGACGGGGCAGTGGTTTCGCCGCTCGGTCGAACTCCCCTGGTTTCGCTACTGGCTGAAAGGTGTCGGCAAGCTCGATCAACCCGAAGCGCTCGTCTTCCAGTCGGGCAGCAACGAGTGGCAGCGGCATTCGCGCTGGCCTGCAGCCGGGGGCACGCAACGCAGCCTCTATTTGCGCGCCGACGGCAAACTGTCGTTCGACGCGCCAAGCGCGCGCAAGGGTGTCACCAGTTTCATTTCGGACCCGGCGAATCCGGTCCCGTATCGCGACCGCGCCATATTAAAGCCGTTCATGCGGCCGGGCTCCGACTGGTCGACATGGATATCCGACGATCAGGCGCCCTTTGCGCAGCGCAAGGACGTCTTGTTCTGGCAGACCGAGCCGCTTGCCGAGAATGTCACGGTCGCTGGCGACATTGCGGCGCGCCTGTTCGCCAGCACGACGGGAACCGATGCCGATTGGGTGGTCAAGCTGGTCGATATCTATCCGTCCGATGCAGCGACGCCCGAGAATTTGCGCGGGCGTCAGCGGATGATCGCGAACGACGTATTCCGTGGCCGCTTTCGCGCCAGCTATGAAAAGCCGGCGGCGATTCAGCCGGGCAAGGTGCTGGAGTATAAGATCGACCTTCATTCGGCGTCGCATGTGTTCCGAAAGGGGCATCGTATCGGCGTGCAGATTCAAAGCAGCTGGTTCCCGCTGATCAACCGCAACCCGCAGACGTTCGTGCCCAACATATTGAAAGCGAAACCGGGCGATTATCGCGCACAGACGCACTCGGTCTTCTTCTCGCGCGATTTGCCCTCCTCGATCACAATGTCGGTGGTGCCCGAAGCGCGATGATGTGATCCGGCACTGGCCGCGAGACTGTGCAATGGAAGAAGGGGGCTGGGCACGGCATCAGCCCCCCGTTGATCAAACCCCGGGAGCGGACGAAATAGGACCATCCTGCCGAAAAACCGCTTTCCTACATTTTACCCATATGGTTCGTTTGTTCGGTTTTAACTTACCGAAAGGATGAATCGATGGACGACTTTTCTTCCAGCTCCGCCGAACTCTCTGCCGCTGCCAGCTATCATTGGACGCCGGGGCTGCAGCAGCGCTTTCTCGATCGCCTCGCGACGAGCGGCTCGGTGCGGATCGCGGCATCGCATGTGTCGATGTCGCCCAGCGCCGCCTATCAGCTGCGCCGTCGGCCCGAGGGGGCGGCCTTTTCGCTTGGCTGGGCGGCCGCGTTGCTGATCGCGCGCGACCGGCTTGCCGATGAACTGCTCGACCGCGCGCTCTACGGGATCGAGGAAAGCACTGAACGGCTGAGCGAGGCCGAAACGCACCGCACCTTTACCAAGCGCCGTCGCCAGGATCCGCGGCTCGGCCTTGCGATGCTCGCGCGGCTCGATCGCGCCGTCGACACGCGCGCCCACGCGGGCGAGGCGATGCTGGCGCAGATCATCGCGGGCGATTGGTCGGGCTTTCTGTCGCTCTTCGAAATCGGCGCCGACGATCAGGATGCGCAAGGCCATGGCGCCGCGCTCGCCTGCTGGCTGGCGGGCCGTGACAATCGCGCCAACCCGCTTGCCTCGCTGTGGAAAGATACTCCGATCGCGTGTGAAGTTGCGCAGTTTTCCGCCGATTCCGAACCGACCGTCGAAGCCGAACCGACGCCCGAGGACGTCGCCGCCGACATGACGATCTGGCGTCATGCGGACATTGCCGAATGGCGCACCAACTTCCCGCCGCCCGACGATTATGTCGGGATCGAGGAAGGCCAGTTCGGCGATGTCACTTATGAACGCACGCTCGATGCCGACGAAGAAGCAGCATGGGACGCGATGAACCGGGCCGATGTCGCGCCGCTGCGTCGAGCGGGCGAAATCGCGCGCCGTGCCTTCTTCGGTCTGCCGTCACCCGCCAATGATCCGTCGCCACAGGGCGAAGATGCGCTGAAATCTGCGGGCGGCTAGCGCCCCGGTCGGGCGTCGTCAGCTCGGCACATGCGCCGCGCCATATTCGTACCAGCTGAACGGTCGCGGGCTTTTGGGGATATAGGCGGCGGCTTGCCGATCGACGGCAAAGCCCGCCTTTTCATAGGCGTCGCTGATCGGCCGCGTCAGGTGGCAATTGCCACCGATGCGTTTCCATATCGGCTCGATCCGCCGCTGCCATTTCGCGACGCTGGCATCGGGCGCTGCGCCATGCTCCAGAAACAGCGCGGTCCCCCCGGGTTTCAGCACGCGGCGGATTTCGGCGAGCACTGCCGCCTGATCGGCGACCGAGCAAAGCGTGAAGGTGGTGACGACGGTGTCGAACCGGCCGCTCTCGAACGGCATCGCTTCGCCGAAGCCGCCGACGATGTCGGCCGCCATCCCGTGCGCCGCTGCTGCCGCGCGGCTCATCGTCAGCAATTCGGGCGACGGGTCGAGCCCGGTGAAGCTGCGGATGCGCGCCGGATCGTAAAATTCCATGTTGATGCCGCCGCCGCAGCCAAGTTCGAGCACGTCGCCCGCGGCGTGCGGCACGATCTTGCTGCGGACCTTCATGATCTGGCCCTGCGAACAGGCGCATTTGATCAGTCGCGGTACACCATGACGTTCCCACCAACTCGCCATTTGCGTCACTCCCCCTTGGCGCGGAAGGTGACCCTTGCTAGCGCGGTTGGCAACACCCATCTGTGCTTGCCCGCACCGTCTTTGAAAGATCGACATGCCCAGCGTTCACCACACCAAGATGCTCATCCTCGGTTCCGGCCCCGCCGGGCTGTCTGCCGCCATTTACGCGGCGCGTGCGGGCATGATGCCGATCGTGGTGCAGGGGCTTCAACCGGGCGGTCAGTTGACGATCACGACCGACGTCGAAAATTATCCCGGCTTTGCCGAGGTTGTGCAGGGCCCCTGGCTCATGGAACAGATGACCGCGCAGGCAATGCATGTCGGGACCAGCATGATCTGGGACACGATCGTCGACGTCGATCTGTCGCGCCGCCCATTCAAGATCACCGGTGACGGCGGCGACATCTATATGGCGGACACGCTGGTGATCGCGACGGGTGCGCAGGCGAAATGGCTTGGCGTTCCGGGCGAACAGGAATTGGGTGGCAAGGGTGTATCGGCTTGCGCCACCTGCGACGGCTTCTTCTATCGCGGCAAAAAGGTCGTGGTGATCGGCGGCGGCAATACCGCGGTCGAGGAAGCGCTCTATCTCACCAACCACAGCGACGATGTGACGCTGATCCACCGCCGCGATCATCTGCGCGCCGAAAAGATCCTGCAGGACCGGCTGGCGGTCAATCCGAAGATCAAGACGCTGTGGAACAAGCGCGTCGAGCGCTTTGTTGCGGGCGATGGCGTGTCGGGACTCGTCGGCGTCGACCTGATCGACACCGTCACCGGCGAGGCAAGCCACGAGCCGACCGATGGCGGGTTCGTCGCGATCGGCCACAGCCCCTCGACCGAATTGTTCAAGGGCAAGCTACCGCTCGACGTCGACGGCTATCTCGAAGTGACGCCGGGCACGTCGCTGACCTCGATCCCCGGCGTGTTCGCGGCGGGCGACGTCACCGACAAAGTCTATCGCCAGGCCGTGACCGCGGCGGGCATGGGCTGCATGGCCGCCCTCGACGCCGAACGTTTCCTTGCCGAGGCCGAGTATCACGCGATGGCGGACGCCTGAGGCCGAATCGTCGCCCCCGCGAAGGCGGGGTGGCGAGAACCTGTTAAGCTGTTTCCGGCGAAAGCCGGGGCACAGCTACTTAATTGAGTGTCAGGCGAGGATCGCCAAAATCCGCTCGGCCAGCCACGCGCCATCATCGCCCGCAAAGCTGTGCGACGGGCTGGCGAGGCGTCCGACCGGCAGGCGATCGAGCGCGGCGGGGCAGCTTTCGGCAAAGGCCTGTGCCGTGCGGTCGCCGGTCGCAAGCAGGATCGTCGCCGGGGTGCGGAGTTCGGCCATCGCCCGTTCGATCCGCGCGGCGAGACTATCGGGAGCAGCGGGCGCAGAGGGCGTCTTGAGCGCCGAAAGACCACGGAGGAATTTGCGAAAGTCCACCTCGCCCTTGACCAGCCGGGACAGCGTTTTCGGATCTTTGAGCCGGGCCAGATAGCGCGACCGGATAGCCGCAGCGGGGGGCAGCGCGGGCTCGTCGTCCGCCTCCGCCCCATCGCTGTCGTAAGTCCAGGGGTTCGCCACGATCAGCGCATCGACCGGCAGCGGCTGATGCAGCAGCAGCGCGCTCGCCGCATCGCAATTGCCGAAAGCGACGATGCGCTTCAGCTGCGGCGCGGCGCCCCGAAACGCTGCAACGGCAGCGCCGATGTCGGGGCCGCTGCTTTCAAAACCGCCGTTGACGCCCTCGCTGTCGCCGACGCCGCGCCGGTCGAAACGGAAAACGGGGTGCCCGGCATCGGCGATGCGCCCCGCCAACGTCGCCATGCCGCGATGCGCCCCGCTTCGGATTTCATTGCCGCCCGAAACGATCAGCAGCCCGGTCGTCCCCGCCGCTTCGTCGAGGCTCGCGGCGAGCGAGGCGCCGCCGCAGGCAAAGCTCAGCTGATGCCGCATGTCGCACTCCATGCGGCAATGTCGGCGGCGATCGCCTCGGCCATTGCGGCATCTTCGCCGGGCTCGGCCCGCAGCCACAGCGGCGTTCCCGCGATTCCGTCGGCACCAAGGCCAACATTGCGGAGCGGCTCCACCGCCTGCGCCTCGCTGACGCCAAGCTGCGCAACCATCGCCGGGCAAAGCCGATTGCCCGCCAGCAAAAGCGGAGCGGTCTTCGCTTCGGTTTGCAAGCTTTCCAGCGACGAGGTCAGCCCCGTTTCCCGGTCGGCGCTAACCCGTGAACGCATCAATGTGCGAAGCAGCGACGCCCCGCCGACCGGAGCCAGCCGCCACCATCCGGCCGCCTTGGCTTCATGGTCGATCAGCGCGCCGCCGCGGAACGCAGCGACAATGACCGGGCCACCGATTTCGGCCACGATTTCGGCAACTGCCTTTTGCCAGCGGTTCAGGTCGACATCGACGAGCGGCACGAGGCTTTCATTCTGCCCCGGAAGGTCGGGCAGGACCGCGGCAAAACCTTGGGCAGCGAGCGCGCGCATCGCCAGAACCAGCGTGCGGCGCATGCGATTTCCTTCCTCAAACAAAGGAGGGACGATCAAAATGGTGGCGCGTGGCGCGGCGGTGGGGGCGATGCGCAGAAAATATTCGCTCATGCGCTCATACGGTTTCAGCCGGTCACTTTGCGCTGCGAAAAGGCAAGCAAATTGCCGTAGGATTCAAAGATTTCGCCGTCGATTTCATCATCGTCGATCAGGATGCCCAGCCGATCTTCCATTTCGGTCAACACCGTTGCGACCGCCATCGAGTCAAACTCGGGCAGCTCGCCGAACAAGCCACTGTCTTCGGTCAGCGCGGCAGCGCGGGCTTCGCCAAGTCCGAGAACATCGGCAAGCAGGGCGCGGAGGGTGGCGTCAACGCTAGAGGTTTTTGGGGCAGCTTCGGTCAATTTTCTTTCCTCAGGGCGGAACGGACAAACGCCTTCAACGCCGGCCCCCATGCCGCGACCCGCGACGGATTGAAAGCCTCGATGCGCCACAATGGCTCGTGCCGGTTCATCCAATCACGCTTGTACGCGTCGTTGCCGGTGCCGAAATCGATCCGCTTTACGCCGTCGACCTCGATGACGTGGCGAAACAGCGCCGCCGACAGCAGGGTGCCGGGAGAGGCCTTCAGGCTGTCTTCGATATGCGCAAGCTTGTGGATGAAGGCAGTGCCATCTTCGACGGTCCAGTATTGCGCGGCAACGGGGATGCCGTCGATCCGTGCAATGCCCATCCGCAACCGCCCGCCCACACCTTCGGCCTCGGCAAAGGCGCGGAGCAGGGCGGGATGACCTTCTTCCGGTTTCCAGCTGGCGGCATAAATTTGTTCATAGGCCGCCCAGCTTCCGGGATCGAACGCCGTGAGCAACTGGATATCGACGATCCCCTTCTTCGCTTTCCGCTGAACGGTGTTCCGCAGCGCGCCGGGGCGACTGGCCCACCATGCGTCATGGTCCATATCGCCGAGGTCAAGCCAGTGCCGGTCTCCGGCGGCGATAATTTGCACCCACCATCCGGCGCCACGCAACGCCGAGCCGATCGCTTCCCGCTCGTCGTCGCGAACCGGATAAAGCGACAGCCGTGCAGCATCTTTGCGCAACTTGGCGAACAGGTCGGTAAGCGCGGCATGACGTTCAATTTCGGCGCCCAGCCTGATTGTTCCCCGGCGAAAGCCGGGGCCCAGCGTTTGGGCAGAAGCGTCAGCCTGCTCGGCCACCGGACCCCGGCTTTCGCCGGAGAACAGTTCGGAATAGAGCGGCCGAATTGCAAAGCTGTACCAGTTAGTCAGACCAACCAGATGGCCCCGCTTCTCGACGCGGAGCGGGAGCAGGGCGGCCACATTGTCGGCACGACCCTGCGCGTCATAACGGCCCTGACCGGCAAAGCCGTGCGCTGCAAGAAGGTCGAACCAGGCCGAACGATCAAAGGGCGACGCAAAGCCTGCGGACCGTGCCGCATCGTCATTAGCGTGATCTTCACCGTTCCCTTGCATGGTGCGTCCCTCTATCACTTCACTCCTAACAGCCGATGACCAAAGCCGAAAACCCATCTTCCCGTCCCATCGACCATCTCGCCCGCTGCGGCGCGCCGGATGCGCCTGCGCTGTTGATGGGTGATAAGGTCACGACCTTTACCGAGCTTGACGCCGGGGTCGGGCGGCTGGCGTCGTGGCTGCTCGAACAGGCCGGCGGGCCGGGAGAGCGCGTCGCAAGCTGGAGTGCGAAGACGCGGCTTGCCTGCCTGATGCCACTTGCGGCCGGTCGTGCAGGACTGATCCATGTCCCGATCAATCCGCTGCTCAAGGGACCGCAGGTCGAGCATATTCTTACCGACAGCGGCGCGAAATTGCTCGTGACCAACGGCGCACGCGCCGACATGCTGGGCGGTGCGCTTCCGACAGACTGCGTGCTGCAGGATCTGAAGATCGGCGAAGAGGTAATCGATTCCGGCGGGCGGGGGCTGCCGCCGTCGATCGCCGAGCCCGACGATCTTTCGGCGATCCTCTACACTAGCGGGTCAACGGGGCGGCCAAAGGGCGTGATGCTCAGTCACGCCAATCTGTGGCTCGGGGCCGAAAGCGTCGCCTCCTATCTCCAGATCGTGCCCGAAGATCGCGTGCTCGGCGTGCTGCCGCTCAGCTTCGACTATGGTCAGAACCAACTGCTATCGAGCTGGTATGCAGGCGCTGCGGTCGCGCCGCTCGATTATCTGACTGCGCGTGACGTCGTGAAGGCGGTGGTGCGGCACAAAGTGACGACGCTCGCAGGCGTTCCGCCGCTCTGGGTGCAACTCGTTGAAGCCGAATGGCCCGCCGAAACCGCGGCGCATCTCAAACGTCTGACCAACAGCGGCGGCGCACTGACCCCGTCGCTGATCGAGGCGATGCGTCGGACATTTCCGAACGCCGACATCTATCCGATGTATGGGCTGACCGAGGCGTTCCGCTCGACTTATCTCGAGCCAAAGTTCGTGGCCGATCATCCAACCTCGATGGGGCGGGCAATTCCGCATGCCGAGATATTGGTGTGCCGCCGCGACGGCACGATCACTGCCGATGAGGAAGCAGGCGAACTGGTCCATTGCGGTCCGCTCGTCGCCAAAGGCTATTGGCGCGACGAGGAGCGCACGGCGCAGCGTTTCAAGCCCGCGCCGCGCGCATCCAAATATGGCGGGATGGCGGTGTGGTCGGGCGATACGGTGCGCCGCGACGCCAATCATCTCCTCTATTTCGTCGGCCGTGACGATGCGATGATCAAAACGGCGGGCAACCGCGTCAGCCCGACCGAAGTCGAAGATGTCGCTATCGCGTCGGGACTTGTCTACGAGGCCGTCGCGTTCGGCGTGCCCGACGAGCGGCTCGGCGCCGCGATCGTCCTGATCGTCCGGAGCAAGGACGGCATCGCCGAAGACGAGGCGCTCGCCGCTTACCTTCGCCAGAACCTCCCCAATTTCATGCAGCCGCAGGCGATTGAATGGCACGATGCCTTGCCGCGCAATCCCAATGGCAAACTCGACCGTGTGGCGATCGCCGCTGATTGGGCGAAGGCGGTGACGGCATGAAGCCGCACGGTCCGATCCCGCCCGGCTTCCGCGCCGATCCCGATGGCATGTTGCTGATCGGCGGCGACCGCGCCGACGCCCTCGCCGACATGGCGGGGGACACGCCGCTGTTCGTCTATGACAGCGCGATGCTGACCACGCGCGTCGCCGAGTGGCGCGCCGCGATGCCTACCGAGGTGCAACTTCATTATGCGATGAAGGCCAACCCCTATCCGCCTCTGCTCGCCTTCATGGCGCAGTTGGTTGACGGGTTCGATGTGGCATCGGGCGGCGAACTCAAAGCTGCGCTCGCCAGCGGAATGCCGGCGGGCGACATCAGTTTTGCAGGGCCCGGAAAGCGTGACCGCGAACTGGAAGCGACGATCACCGCTGGCTCGACGCTCAATCTGGAATCCGCGGGCGAAGCCGACCGCGCACTGTCGATCGCCGGCCATCTCGGCCTCACGCCCAGCCTCGCGGTGCGCGTCAATCCCGACTTCGACCTCAAAGGATCGGGGATGAAGATGGGTGGTGGCGCCAAGCCTTTCGGGGTTGATGCTGCCGATGTTCCGTCGCTTGTCCGGCGTCTTCTCGATGCCGGCGCCGATTGGCAGGGCTTTCATATTTTCGCAGGATCGCAGGCACTTGATGCTGCTGCGATTGCCGAGACGCAGGCGCAGACCGTTGCACTCGCGGCACAGCTCGCCAACAAGATCGGCGCGACGCCGCCGCTCGTCAATCTCGGCGGCGGCATGGGGGTGCCCTATTTCCCCGGCGACAAGCCGGTCGACGCCGCTGCGGTGGGCAATGCGCTCGCCGCGACGCTGGCGACGCGCGATCCGATCCTCGCAGACAGCCGCTTCGCGATGGAACTGGGCCGCTGGCTCGTGGCTGAGGCAGGCGTTTATTTGACCCGCATCGTCAACCGGAAGACCAGTCATGGCGAGACCTTCCTCGTCACCGACGGTGGTCTCCATCATCAACTCGCTGCGAGCGGCAATTTCGGTACCGTGATCCGCCGCAACTATCCGATCGCGGTTGCTGGCCGCTTCGGAGTCGACGCCGAAGAAACCGTTTCGGTCGTCGGTTGTCTCTGCACGCCGCTCGATCGCCTCGGCGATCAGGTTGCGTTGCCACGTTCTGATGTCGGAGAGTTGATCGCGCTGTTTTTGGCCGGCGCTTATGGCGCTAGCGCCAGTCCCGCGACATTCCTCGGGCAGGGGGCAGCACGCGAAATCCTAGTCTGAATCGTTTGATTTTGTTCCTTAATGGGACAAGTTGATCGAGGCGCGCTCCAAACTTATGTCAATACTAACCGTATGTTCACCCTTTTCGAGCAATGGCTGAAGCTGACGCAATGACTGTTGCTGCGGGGATTTGGACCGTTGCAACCGCCCGCGGCTCGAAAGGTTGATTATATGACTTCGTTCCCCTCGCTCCGTATCGCGCGCGCCGCGCTCGTTTCGGGT
>JAURVS010000239.1 GCA_030655355.1 Sphingopyxis sp. | reverse complement strand
CACCAGTTCAACGAACTGCCGCGGATCGCGTGACGTTTATCGCCTGATTTATGTGGCCCCCTGCCGATTGCCGGCAGGGGGCGCATGATTTTCGGGCCGGAGTAACCATGGCGCAGAGCCTGACTCATGCCGACACGGCATTACCTGCCGATTGGCGCGACCTGTTCGCGCTGACCAAGCCGCGCGTCATGTCGCTGGTGGTGTTCACCGCGCTGTGCGGCCTGCTGGCGGCGCCGGGCACGGTGCATCCCGTCCTTGCATTCTCGTCGATTCTGGCGATCGCGCTGGGGGCAGGCGCCTCGGGCGCGCTCAACCAATGGTATGAAGCGGGCATCGATTCCAAGATGAAGCGGACCGCAGGGCGCCCGCTTCCTTCGGGGCGTCTCGATCCGCAGACGGCTTTGCAGTTCGGCGTCGGGCTTGCGGCCTTTTCGCTGTTCCTGATGTTGTTCGCATCGAACTGGCAGGCGACGTTGCTCCTCGCCGGTTCGATCCTCTTTTATGTCTTCGTCTATACGATGTGGCTCAAGCCGCGGACGCCGCAGAATATCGTTATCGGCGGGGCGGCGGGCGCCTTTCCGCCGCTGATCGGCTGGGTCGCGGCGACAGGATCGATCGCGCCGTTGCCGATCATGCTGTTCCTGCTAATCTTCCTGTGGACGCCGCCGCATTTCTGGGCGCTCGCGCTGTTCGTCCGCTCGGACTACGCCGCCGCAGGCATCCCGATGATGCCGGTTGTCGCAGGCGAGAAATCGACGCGGCGCCAAATCCTTGTGTATGCGCTGATCATGGCCGCGGCAGCGATTGCGCCTTGGCCGCTTGGCTACTCGGGCGCGATTTATGGCTGGACTGCGGTGATCCTGTCAGCGCTGTTCGTCGCGCTGTCATTCCAGGTCGGCACGCGAACGACGGGCGAGGGCGATCTGATGCAGCCCGAGAAGCGCCTGTTCGCTTATTCGATCGCCTATCTTTTCATTCTGTTCGGCGCTGTCGTCGCCGACCATTGGTGGCCATTATGACCGAAGATCCGAATCTCGAACCGTTCGACGAGGCCGAATATCGCCGCCGTCAACGTAGCCGCGCGAACATGATGGCGCTGATGCTGGGCGCACTCGCGATCCTGTTCTTCTTTATCACCATCGCAAAGATGCAGATTTTCGCATGATCAAGTCGCTGTCCCCGAACGCCAAGACCGCCAGCTTTGCCGCGCTGCTCGCGCTGGCGATGACGGCTCTCGGCTTCGCGGCGGTGCCGCTTTATGATCTTTTCTGCCGCGTTACTGGCTTTGGCGGCACGACACAGCGTTATGACCCGGTCGCTGCTGCGGCCGAGCCCAAGATTTTGAGCGATACGATTTCGGTGCGTTTCGACGCCAATGTCTCGCCGAACCTGCCGTGGAAATTCTATCCCGAGCATCCGACCGACACGGTCAGCATCGGCGCGCGCGACATGGCGATCTTCATTGCCGAGAATAATTCGGCGCATCCCGTCGTCGGGACCGCCAGTTTCAACGTCACGCCTGATCAGGCGGGCAAATATTTCACCAAGATCCAATGCTTCTGCTTCACCGAGCAACGGCTGGAGCCGGGGCAGCAGATGCGCATGCCGGTGTTGTTCTTCGTCGATCCCAAGATCATGGACGACCCCGATGCGCGCGACGTTCAGGAAATCACCCTTAGCTACACCTTCCACCCCTCGGACGCAGTAGACGAGGGCAAAAAGCCGAGC
>JAURVS010000237.1 GCA_030655355.1 Sphingopyxis sp. | reverse complement strand
GCCCGGAGGCGCAGTGCGGCCTGCGATGAAGCCCGCCATCGGCTTTTTGCGGCCGCGCTTGGCTTCGTCGATCAGGAATTGTGCAGCCTGTTCCTCGGCGTCGCCGCCGATTTCGCCGATCATGATGATCGACTTGGTCGCTTCGTCGGCGAGGAAGAGTTCGAGCACGTCGATGAAGTTGGTCCCGTTGACGGGATCGCCGCCGATGCCGACTGCGGTCGTCTGGCCGAGGCCGACGTTCGTCGTCTGGAACACTGCTTCATAGGTCAGCGTGCCCGAGCGCGAGACGACGCCGACGCTGCCCTTCGAGAAGATGCTGCCGGGCATGATGCCGATCTTGCATTCGCCGGGGGTCAGAACGCCGGGGCAGTTCGGGCCGATCAGGCGCGACTTCGAACCCGAAAGCGCGCGCTTCACTTTGACCATGTCGAGCACCGGAATGCCTTCGGTGATCGCGACGATCAGTTCGATCTCGGCATCGATCGCCTCGAGGATCGAGTCGGCTGCGAACGGCGGCGGAACATAGATGACCGATGCCGTCGCGCCCGTGGCAGCCTTAGCCTCTTCAACAGTGTTGAAGTTCGGCAGGCCGATGTGCGTCGTGCCGCCCTTGCCCGGCGTCACACCGCCGACCATCTGCGTGCCATAGGCCAGCGCCTGTTCGGTGTGGAACGTGCCGGTGGCACCGGTCATCCCTTGCGTGATGACTTTGGTATTCTTGTCGATGAGAATGGACATTCTAATTCTCCTGGGGAGAGCCGGCCGGCCCGACGCTTAGCGCCGGGCACGGCCAAAAAAAGATCAGGCGAGGCTGGGGTCCAGCGTCTTGCAGGCGTCTAGCAGTTCCTTGACCGCGTCGACCGAGACCTGAAGACCGGCCTTGTCGGCATCATCAAGTGCGATCTCTACGATCTTCTCGACGCCGCCGGCGCCGATCAGCACCGGGACACCGACATACAGGCCGTCGAGGCCGTACTGGCCGTCGACATAAGCGGCGCAAGGCAGGATGCGCTTCTGGTCACCCAGATAGGCTTCGGCCATCGCGATGCCCGAGGCTGCGGGCGCATAGAAGGCCGAGCCGGTGCCGAGCAGCGCGACGATTTCGCCGCCGCCGCCGCGCGTGCGCTTGACGATCGCGTCGATCTTTTCTTGGCTGGACAGACCCATTTTGACGAGATCGGGAACGGGGATGCCGTTGACGGTCGAATAACGCGTCACCGGAACCATCGTGTCGCCATGACCGCCGAGAACGAAGGTGTTCACATCCTTCACCGACACGTCGAACTCATCGGCGATGAAGTGGCTGAAGCGTGCCGAATCAAGAACACCGGCCATGCCGACAACCTTGTTGTGCGGCAGGCCAGAGAATTCGCGGAGCGCCCACACCATCGCGTCGAGCGGGTTGGTGATGCAGATGACGAACGCGTCGGGGGCGTTGGCCTTGATGCCTTCGCCGACGGCCTTCATGACTTTCAGGTTGATGCCAAGCAGATCGTCGCGGCTCATCCCCGGCTTGCGGGCGACACCGGCGGTGACGATGATGACGTCGGCGCCGGCGATGTCGGCATAGTCGTTGGTGCCGGTGATCTTGGCGTCAAAGCCCTGAACCGGGGCAACCTGCGACAGATCGAGAGCCTTGCCCTGCGGCACGCCTTCGACAACGTCGAACAGGACGACGTCGCCGAGTTCCTTCTGCGCGGCGAGAAGCGCCAGCGTTCCGCCGATATTTCCGGCTCCGATCAAAGCGATCTTCTTGCGTCCCATGGTGCGCGGCACTCCCTTCCTGGCAAGCCCGGCAATGCGTCACAGACCGGCGGAGGCACGGGCTTAATCCCCTTGCCGGTCCCAATGATGGGGTCGCCCCTACGCCGATTCCTTTAACGAAACAACAGCGAAAAGGCCGAAAAACCTTCTTTTTTTGCAAATAGTTCGCAATAACATTAAGGCATCGTTGCCAAGCCTCAAGATGGGCACGGATCACCCCGGCAACAAGAGCGTGCGCCGCCAGCGCGACATTTCCGGGTTAACCCACTCTTATGACCGCAGCACTAAGCTGGCGAAGATGACGCGCGCAATCATCAGCTTTGATACCGAATTGTCGGCCGGCCTCTACCAACGCGGCGCCGACGCGCGCGCCAATTTCGAAAGCTCGATCCTCGGCCGGTGCCGCGACGGCGATTTCGGCATCGGCTTTCAGATGGACATGCTCGAACGCCATCGCCTGACCGGGGTGTTCTTCGTCGATCCGATGCCGGCGCTGGTCTATGGCCCCAAGGTGATCGACGCGATCGTTCAGCCGATTGTCGAGCGCGGGCACGAGGTTCAGATGCATATCCATACCGAATGGCTCGCCTTCGCGCGCTTCAACCCGGTGGGGCGGTTCCATGGCCGCAACATCGGCGATTTCCCGCTGACGGCGCAGAAAAAGCTGCTCGCCCTCGCGCGCGACATATTGGTCGGCGCGGGGGCGCCGAAACCGATCGCCTTTCGCGCCGGAAACTTCGGCGCCAATGACGACACGCTGCGCGCGCTCGCCGCACTCGGCTTCCGCTTCGACAGCAGCTTCAACGGCGCCTATCGCGGCTATGGCTGCGACATATCGCTCGATGCGGGCAATCTGGGGATGCGCACGCATCACGGCGTTTGCGAAGTGCCGGTCAGCGGCCTGATGGACCGCGCCAGCCGTTTTCGCCCTGCGCAGCTATGCGCGATGTCCGAAGAAGAAATGCGCGATGCGCTGGATCATAGTGCGGCGAGCGGCGCGATCCAGTTTTCGGCGTTCAGCCACAGCTTTGAACTTCTGAGCCGCGACCGCGAAGTGCCGAACGGCCTCGCCATCGCACGCATGGAAGCCTTGTGCCGCGCCGTCGCCGACGACGCGCGGATCACCAGCGGCGGCTTTGCGACGCTCCCCGGCCCGCCCGACCGTCCGGCGCGGATCGCGGTTGCCGCGCCAAAGCCCTTGCGCACGCTGCGCCGCACGATCGAGCAGGCCTACGGCCATCTGGCGCACGAGGTCCGCTACGTGCGCGATCTCATCTATGTGACGGTCCATTCTTCACGTTGGGGCAAGATTGCTGGCGGCGTTGTACTCGCGATCGCCTAGTCGATCGCGACACGCACGGATCGGTCGCCTAGGACGCCGGGCCTTCGTCGGACCCATGACCCAAGTCCAGATAATCGTCCGACTGCATTTCGGCGAGACGGCTCGCGGTGCGCTCGAATTCGAACGCGCCATCGCCCGCGATGTAAAGCTGGTCGGGCAATGCCGCCGCGCTCGCGAGCAATTTGACCTTATATTCGTATAGCGCGTCGATCAGCGTGACGAAGCGCGCCGCTTCGTTGCGGTTCTCGGGCCCCATGCGCGGGATGCCGACGATGATGACGCTATGGAAATGCCGCGCAACCGCCAGATAATCGGCGGCGCCGCGCGCTTCGCCGCAAAGCCTTTTGAACGAAAAGACCGCAACGCCTTTCAGCGCCTTGGGAACATGCAGCATCCGCCCGCCGCCGACATCGAGTTCGAGCGTAGGCACATGCGCGCGATCTTCGGGCGGATAGTCGGTCAGGCGGAAGAAAGCGGCCGACAGCGCCGCGCTGGCGACATCGTCGGCGGGAACGAACCAGCGCGCGCCATCACCCAGCCGGTCGCGGCGATAATCGGTCGGACCGTTGAGGCTCAGCACATCGAGCCGCTCTTCGACCAGCGCAATGAATGGCAGGAAATGTTCGCGGTTGAGCCCGTCCTTATAGAGATCCTTCGGCGGACGGTTCGACGTTGCGACCATCGTCACGCCGCGGTCGATCAGCGCGGTGAACAGCCGCGAAAGGATCATCGCGTCGGCGCTATTGTTCACGACCATCTCGTCAAAGGCGAGGCAGCGTGTGTCCTGGGCGAGCGCATCGGCGACGAGTGGAATCGGGTCGCCGCTCTCGCTCTTGCGGACGTCGCGCATCCGCGCATGGACATCGAGCATGAAGGCATGGAAATGGACGCGCCGCTTCCGCTGGATCGCAAGCTGGTCGTAGAACAGGTCCATCAGCATTGACTTGCCGCGCCCGACCGCACCCCACAGATAGACGCCGCGCAACGCTTGCGGCTTACGTCCGGCGATACGCCAGAGCAGGCTGCCGCGCGGCGGCACCGCTTCCATCTCGGCCTGCAAGCGGCTGAGCCGCTCGGCGGCGGCGCGCTGTTCGGGATCGGGTTTCAGCTCGCCCGCGTCGACCAGCGCATCATAAGCTGCCAGCACCGACATCAGCCGCGATCCTTGCTCGCCTTGCGAATGGTGCCCGCAAAGGTCAGCACGATATGCTCGTCGCCCTCACCCTGAACGACGAGCCCGCGCAGGAAAATGAGGCGGCCGGTTTCGCGCACCAGCTCGACCACCGCATCCAGAGGCTCGCCGAGACGGCCCGCGCCCACGAATTGCGTCGACAGATCGAGCGTCACCGAGTGGCCGGCATTGAGCGCGCCGAACTGATGCGACGCCGCGAAGAGCGCGATATCGACGAGCGCGAGCGTCACGGCGCCATGGACATTGTCACCCAGGTTGCTGTGCTTGCGCTCGGGCAACATCCGCACCCGCGCACATGGGCGGCCGTCGGACGTCGAGGGTTCGACGCGCACCATCAAAGGTTCAATAAAACTGTTGAAGCGCGTCGGGTCCTTGAGGTCCCAGCTCAGCCAGCCGCCGTCAAGCTGCTCGGCGCTGAAATGGTCCAGGCGCTTCGGGTCCTCGATCCCGTCGTTCATAGCGTGCAATATCCCGAGGCAAATCCGTGCGGACCAGCCCGCCGGTCCGGCTCAAGCGCGGCGAGCCTTGTGAAGCAAGTAATAATTGAGCTCGGGCTGAGCTATTCGGCAGCAGCGAGGCGCAAATGAACGATCGTCGCGACGCGATCTGCGCGCTCCACAGAAAGGTTTCGCGCTGCCTTCACCGCCGCGAGAGGCCCTGAACCATAAGGCCGTGCGGTACCCGCGACCTTGAAGCCGAGGTCTCCGAGTTGCGCGATGCGCTTCATGCCAGCGTAGGTTTCGCCGATCACATGCCGACACCCCTCCAACCGCGCGTGATCGATGCGAACGCGATCGAGACTCGCCGAATGTCCCTGCCCGCTATGCGATGCAGCAACGACCAGTCGGTTCAACGAGGCAATGGGACCGTCGAGCGAAGCCGGAAGCACATCCCGAAATATTTCAGCATTGGGGACGTAAGCAAGCGAATCATGGATCGTCAGGCGGGCCGCGGCGACAATGCGTCCGCGGTCACGAACTGCCCAATGCACGGCCTTTGCGTCTTCACTGTCGGCCCAGCGTTCGATCTCGGGAAAATAGTCAGTGCGCGCGCGCCAAGCGGCGACGCGCAGAGCGAAGATTTCTTCGAGATCGGCCGGATCGTGGATCGGTTCGGGACGCATCTGCATGTCAGAACGCGCCGCCGGAGCGCGATCAGACCTGCCGCTCGGCCTCGAGCTTCTTGATCTCGGCGATCGCGCGTGCGGGGCTGAGGCCCTTGGGGCACGCGTTCGAGCAGTTCATGATCGTGTGGCAACGGTAGAGGCGAAAGGGATCTTCCAGCTCGTCAAGGCGCTCGCCGGTCATTTCGTCGCGGCTGTCAGCGAGCCAGCGATACGCCTGAAGCAGGATCGCGGGGCCGAGGAACTTGTCGCTGTTCCACCAATAGCTGGGGCAGCTCGTCGAGCAGCAAGCACACAGGATGCACTCATAAAGCCCGTCGAGCTTTTCGCGTTCGGCGGGCGACTGGAGCCGCTCCTTGCCGCTCGGCGTCGTCGTCTTGGTTTTCAGCCACGGTTCGATCGACGCATATTGCGCATAGAAGTGAGTGAAGTCGGGGACGAGATCCTTGATCACGTCCATCGACGGCAGCGGCGTGATCGTGACATCGCCCTTCAGATCCTCGATCGCCGTCGTGCAGGCGAGGCCATTTTTGCCGTTCATGTTCATCGAACAGCTGCCGCAAATGCCTTCGCGGCACGAACGACGGAAAGTCAGCGACGAATCCTGCTCGCTCTTCATCTTGATGAGGGCGTCGAGGACCAGCGGACCGCATTTCTCGGTGTCGATCTCGAACGTGTCGAAGCGGGGATTCTCGCCCTTGTCGGGGTCGTAGCGATAGACCTTGAATTTCTTTACCGCCGCGGCGCCTTCGGCCTTGTGGACCTTACCCGTCTTTTGCGGGCGGCTGTTCTTGGGCAGGCGGAATTCGGCCATATCACGGGGTTCCCTATGCAATTGCGGGGTGCCTAGACCCGATTGACGGAGTCGACAAGAGGGTGAAGGACGGTTCTGCGCACGAAAGCCGCTGGCGGCGCGGCGGGCGAGCCGCTAGGTGCGGCAACGATGAGCGAAGACGTCGCCCAACCCGCCGTAACCAGTCGCAGCGTCGCGCGCGGGCTCGGCACGACTGTGCTGGCACGATTGGGCGCGGTGGTCGAGATCGTCGCGCAGCCGCTCTATGTGCTGATGTTCGGCCTTGCGGGTTACGGTCTTTATGCCGTGCTGTGGGCGGCGGTGAACCTGCTCGAGAATATCTTCGACATGGGCATGACCAGCGCGATGCAGCGCACCGTGCCGCAATCGGCGGGCGATGCGGAGGCGGCGGCGGCGCTACGGACGGCCATGATATTCGGTGTCGGGCCGTGCATCATCGTTGCGGCGCTGGTCGCGATTTTCGCCGCCGATCTGGGGCCCCTCCTCAATGTCGCCGACAAGGATCGCGCGCTGGTGACCCCCGCGATCCAGATTTTCGTCTGGGCGCTCCCGCTGTGGGCTTTCGTCGAGATCGCGACCTCGGCGCTGCGTGCGCGAATGGTGTTCGGCGCGGAGATCAGGCTGCGAATCGTCTGGGAACAGGTGATGCGTCTGGTGTTCGCGGGCTTGTTCTTCGCGGGCGGGCTCGGCCTCAAAGGCCTGTTCATCGCACATCTCTTTTCGCTGGCGATCACCGCTGCGCTTTGCGTTCGCCTGCTCGCCAAACATTATCGTTTCGCCGATCTGTGGCGCGGTCCATGGGCATCGGACACGGCGCGCAACACCTTCTGGGCGGGGCTTTCGATCCTGCCGTCGAACATCATCGCGCGTTTGTTCGGCGATGCGCCCGCGCTGATCCTCAATATGCTGCTCCCCGGCGCAGCGGGCGCCGCAGCGGCGGGGCTGTTCACGATCGCGCGTAAGCTGTCGAGCGTCGTCCAGCTGGTTCGGATCGCCTTCACCTACGTGATGGCCCCGCTTGCCGCGAGCGCCGAACGCGAGGACCGGCGGCAGGTCGCCGACATTTATGCCTATGCGACGCGACTCATCTCGGCGATCGCGCTGCCGCTGGCCGCAGTGCTCGCCGCCGGCAGCGCCTCGTTGCTCGGATTGTTCGGTCAGCAAGCGCAGGCGGCGCAGGCGGCGCTGGTTATCCTGCTGTTCGCGCGCGCGGCCGAGGCGGTGCTCGGCATTTCAGCGCCGGTGCTTCAGGTCGTTGCCGCTTTCCGTCAGCAATTGACCGCCAGCATTTTCGGCGTCGCCGTCGCGGTTGGCACGGGATGGTTGGTCGTCGGCCATCTCGATGCCCTCACTGGCGTAACGCTGGCGACCGCGACCGGGCTTATCGTCATGGCGGCGATCCCGACGCTCCAGCTCGCGATCATCGAAAAGCTGCATCCGTTCGACGCGCAATTCCCCGCCGTCGCGCTCCGCGGGATCGGGGTCACGCTGGTGGCGGGCACAGCTGCCGTGCTTGCCGACCTGCTTCCCGATACACTGTCCTTGCCTTTGCTGGTGCTGATCGCGGTCGCGTCGATATGGCTTTCGCTGCGTGTCGCCTTGCCGCTGGCCGACCGCCTGTCGCTAGGAAAGACCGGCCGCCGCCTGCGATTGTTCGAACAAGACGTCGCATGACCGATCCGGCCCCTCCCGTCCGCGTCGCGATTTACGACCTCGACCGCACCGTCCTTCGCAAACCGACGTTCACGCTGTTTCTGCTGTGGGCAGCGTGGCGCGAGGCACCGTGGCGGCTGTTCCTTCTCCCCGCGCTGGCGGGTCTGATGACCGGCTACGCGCTGCGCCTTTATGGCCGCGATCGCTTCAAGCCCGCGGCGATCCGCCTGATGCTCGGCGCCAGCATTTCTCCCGCGCGGGCCGAAAAGCTCGCCGCCGATTTCGCGACATGGCGCGTGCCGCGCGATGTTCCGCCGGGGGCCGCAGCCTGCATCGCGCGCGACCGCGCCGAGGGCTACCGCCTGCTCATGGCGACCGCCGCGCCCGAATTTTATGCCGGGGCAATCGCCGATGCGCTCGGCTTCGACGCCATCGTCGCCTCGCGCCACAAGCGCGACGCCGCGGCGAACTGGCTGCCGCAACTCGACGGTCCAAATTGCTATGGCGCCGAAAAGGCGCGGCGCGTCGCCGAGTGGCTTGGCGCCAATGCCACGGGCGGTGCTGCGCATATTCGCGCCTATTCGGACCATGGCAGCGATGCACCGACCTTTGCGCTTGCCAATGACGCCTGGCTGGTCGGGCGCGGCGACAAATTCATCCGACTGGCGGCGCGGCATGGCTGGCGAACTGCCGATTTCGAAGATGCTACGGCAGGCGCCGTTTCCGAGGCTCGATAATGCGGACGCTCTTCCTGTTCATCGGCGAACCGCACCAGATCTTCCACGCGTTGCCGATCGCCGCCGAAATGGCCGCCGACGGGCATGACGTCGAAGTCGCGGTCGCGAGCGCGGACCATCTGCGCATGGTCGATCAGGTCGCGCTCGCCTATCCCGGATTTAACCCGCGTGTCACGTTGCTCGGGCAAAAAGGCATCGCGCGCTGGCTGCGTCGCCGCGGGCTCTTTCGCCATCCGCGCCTGCCGATCCTGCTCGACGCCTTGCCGTTCCTGCGGCAATTCGATGCCATCGTCGTGCCCGAGCGGACGACGACCGCGATCCGGCATTTCCTGCCGCGCAAGACGCAGCTGATCTTTACGCCGCACGGCGCCGGCGACCGCGCGATCATGCTCGACCCGCGCGATCGGCATTTCGATTTTGTGCTCGTTGCGGGCGAAAAGAGCGAGCAGCGCCTGCTTGATGCCGGAACGATCAGGCCGGGCTGCTATGCGGTGAACGGCTATGTGAAGCTGGACCTGATGCCGCGGCTGCAGGCGGCGCGCGAGCCGCTGTTCGCGAACGACCGACCGACCATCCTTTATGCGCCGCATTTCAAGCGCGAACTGTCGTCGTGGGACCTTTTCGGGCGCGATATCATCGACCGGTTCGCGGCGCAGGATCGCTACAATCTGGTCGTCGCTCCGCATGTCCGCCTGTTTGCCGAGGCTAGCGATGCAGATCGCGAAGCGGTGGCCGTGTTGGCGGTGCCCGGCAAGATATTGATCGACCTCGAATCCGACCGTCTGTTCGACATGAGCTATACAAGCGGCGCCGACATCTATCTCGGCGACGTCAGCAGCCAGGTTTACGAATTTCTTGCCACCCCGCGCCCCTGCGTCTTCCTCAATGCGCATCATGCCGACTGGACGGGCGATCCCGATTATCTGTTCTGGACGTTGGGCGATGTCATCGACGACCTCGCCCAGCTACCCGACGCACTCGATCGGTCAGCGGAACGCCACGCGCTTTACGTCGATGCGCAGCGCGAAAGGCTGGCGGAATCGATCGGCGGCGACCCCGCTGGCGCGGCGCGGCGCGGCGCGCAGGCAATCGCGCGCTTCCTTGCAAAGGGCGCGCTACAGGATAAGAGCGGCAGATGACCGATGCCTCCTCCCTGCCCGCCCTTTCGCTGATCGGTGAAAATTCGACGCCGCTGTGGGGCATGTCCAATGCCGAACGACTGCACCGACTGGCCCGCGCCGAAGGTCTTCCCGAAACGGCGGGCCCATCGGGCGCGCAGCTTTTCGTCAATCTGGCCTATGTGTTCGATCCGGTGTGGCTGCGCCACATTCTGACCCTTCCCGGCACGGTGGTCATGGACGGTGACGAGTTGGTGATGGCGTATCTGACAGGCGGCGTGCGCCCCGAAGATGTCGCGCAGCATCAGGGCGCCGTCACGATCATCAACTATCGCGACAATCCGCAAATCTATAACCGCCAGCTGCGCAAACTCGAATGCCCGTTCATTCAGCGCCTCACTCCCGAAACACGGCGGGCAATCGAGAGGAAAAGCTATTTCGGCGCCTATAAGGGCGTCACCGATGCGCTGACCAAATATCTCTGGCCCGAACTCGCACTGTGGCTGACGCGCATCGCGGCGAGCATCGGCATGACGCCGAACATGGTCACCGCGATCGGCGCGACCTTGTGCGTCTATGCGACCTATTTGTTCGCTTGTGGCCAATATTGGGAAGGGATGCTCGCAGGCTTCATCTTCATGGTGCTCGATACGGTCGACGGAAAGCTCGCGCGCTGCACGATCACCTCGTCGAAATGGGGCAATGTCGCCGACCATGGCGTCGATCTGGTCCACCCCCCCTTCTGGTGGTATTTCTGGGGCATTGGGCTCGGCACATGGGGCCTCGCTCTATCGAACCAGAGCTTCGTCTGGGTGATGATCGCGGTCGTAGCAGGCTATGTGCTCCAGCGCGTGATCGAAGGAATGTTCATCAAGGACTTCGGCATGGACATCCATGTCTGGGAGAAGTTCGACAGTCAGTTCCGCCTGATCACCGCGCGGCGTAACCCCAATTTCGCGATCCTCTTTTTCGCAACGCTCGCCGGCCGCCCCGACATCGGCCTGATCGCGGTCGCCTGGTGGACGGTGATATCGCTGATCGTCCACGCGGTCCGTCTGGCGCAGGCCTATGCCGTCAAGCGTTCGGGCCGCCCGATCGTCAGCTGGATGGAAGAAGCATGAACGAGACCATCGCAAAATTCGGCCATCCGGCGACGCTGATTGCCGAATATGATCATTGGGTCGTGCTGCTCCGTCCCACGCAGCCGACGCTCGGCGCGCTGGTGCTGGCGGCAAAGTCCGACGCGACGGCGTTCGGTGACTTGCCCGTCGCCGCCCATGCCGAACTCAAGGTCGCGACCGCCGCTATCGAGGCCGCGCTGAGCAAGGCGGTCGGCTATGCGAAAATCAATTATCTAATGCTGATGATGGTCGACCCGCACGTCCATTTCCACGTCCTGCCGCGCTATGAAGGCGAACGTTTGGGTGCGGGCTTGACGGTCGTCGACGCAGGCTGGCCCGCGCAGCCCGACCTCGGGCAAGCGGTGAAGCTCAACGACGCGCAGATCGCCGCGCTCGTCGACTGGCTCCAACCCTATTTTGCGTAGCGACCTTCGGCGGCCCATTTCGCGGTGAGCGCATCGGCGGCTTCGACATCCTGCGGGAAGTCGACTTCCTGCCATTCGAGCCCTTCGATCGACACGGTGCCGACGCGGTTGCCCTTGGCGATGACGTCGATCGCGCGCAGATACCAGCGCTCGACCCCTTCGGGGGTGCGCATCATCTGGTCGATCTGACTGCGGAAGATCGACGGACCATCGCCGACAAAGGCGAGCATGCCGATCGATTCTGCGTTGGTGTCGGGGGGGAGCAACCGCTTGCCGATATGATGTAGCCGCCCTTCGGCGTCGCGGTTCACTTTCATATCGTCGTCGTCATATTCGGCTTTGACGTCGACAGTGACATTGACCGGCTCGTTCGCGCCCGCGATCAGCTTTGCGACAATCTCTTCGGAAATGATGGTGTCACCATTGAGGATGATGAAATCGCGGTCCATCTCCTCGCGCGCGATCCAGCAGGTGCCGAGATTGTCGGCGACCTGAAAGAAAGGATTGAACAGCGTGCGGATGCGCACGCCGGTGTCGCGATAAAGTTGCAGCGCGTGATCCTCGACCCGTTCGGTGCGGAACCCGGTGACAACCACAATGTCCTTGATGCCGTTCGCGGCGAGCGCGGCGACCTGCCAGCCGATCAGCGTGCGGCCATTGAGGTCGATCAGGCATTTCGGAATGTCACGGGTCAGCGGCAACAGGCGCGAGCCCTGTCCGGCCGACAGGATGATGGCTTTGTCGATGGTCATAGCGGCTGCCCTATACTGTCTTGCCGCCGCGCGGCAAATATCCGTTCGATCAACTCGATGTCAGCGGGCTTGTCGGCGTCAATGCACGCTTCGCTTTCGGACATCGGCACGACCTTCGCCTTCAGCCCGAAACGCAGCCCAGCGCGTGCGACGCCCTGCTGGATTGTGAAGAGGCGCAGCAGCGCGCCGATCAGCAACCATGGTCCAAAGGCGGCGATGATCTTTAGCCCCTTTTTGCGGTCGCGTTCGATACGCCCCCAGAAATCGAGCAGCGGCAGCACACGTCGGCCGCGCAACCGGAACATGTTCGCCCCCGACCACCATCCACCGCGGAATTTCAGCCATGTGCGCTGCGATTCAGGATAGCGCGCGAGCAACACGCCGCGCTCCACCATCGCGACGGCCACGTCGCTGGCCTCGGCGCCGCCCAGAAATTCGGCGATCATCGTTGGCGTCAGCAACACATTGTCGGCGGTCGTCACCAGCAAGGGATCATCGCCCGGCGGCAGCGCGGCAGCGAGCGACGAGCTGATCCCCTGCCCCGAATCGGAAAAATGCAGATCGGCGAGACCCGCAAGGCCCGGCTCGGCGGCCAGTTCGGCGCTGTTCTGTGCCAATATCGTGATCGGGCCGACCAGCGGCGACGCGCGAAGCGCCGACACCACATGGACAAGCATTGCCTGCCCCGCGACGGGCAACAGCGCCTTGGTCGACACATTGGTCCCGGTCAGCAGCGGGTCGGGACCGGGACGGCTTCCCGCAAGGACGATGGCGGCGATCGGCACGGTCATGGCGCGGGTGTCAGTCGGCGTGCGGTGGCACCGCGCAGGAAATCGGTCGCCTCGGCAAGGATCGGACCTTTATAGGCAAGCGGCCCGGTGAGCGCCATGACGAGGTCATTATGGCTGAGACCATCATAGGTCCGCAGCGTTGCCGTCCCGCCGACCTTGTGCATCGCAGCCGCAAGATTGCGGCTGTTGCGCACGCGCACGACCGTGTCGGCGGTGCCATGACCGAGCCATAGCGGCGGCGCGTCGGCGCGCACGAACTGGATCGGCTGCGTCCGCTCGACCGGCCGGATGTCGCCCATCGCAACATCGGCGCGGCCGCCTTTTTCGAACGGCGCAAAGTCATAGGGTCCGGCCAGCGCGGCCACCCCGCGAATGACCGAAGGATCGCTGCCCGCGCCTTTCATCCACTGCGGGTCGAGCGCCAGCATCACTGCATTATAGGCGCCCGCCGAATGCCCCGACAGCGCGATGCGATCGGGATCGCCGCCATAGTTGGCGATATGCGCGTCGGTCCATGCAACCGCCGCGGCGCTGTCCTGCAGGAAGTCGGGCCAATGCCCGTCAGGCACGATCCGGTAATCGGGAATCACGACGATAAAGCCCTGTCTGGCAAAGGCACGTCCGGCGAAGCCGTAATCGTCGCGCGCGCCGCTGTACCAGCCGCCGCCATATAGGAAGACGATGACCGGCAATTTGTCGCTCTTTTTCGTGCCGGTCGGAACCCAGATGTTGAGCTTGTTCCGCTCGTCCGCGCCATAGGGTTGCGCCTGAACCTGCAGCGTCGCGCCATCGCCGCTGCCAAGCAGGCGGTCGCCGAGGTTGAGGGACTTCGCACCGCCCGCAACGATCATCCGCGCGCCGCCGCCGAACAGCAGCACAAGCAGGATCGCCACTATCAGGAATTTGATCAATCGCCGTCCTTTAGCCGTCTGGTCTGCCATTCACGATGCCCCTGACCAAGCCGCGAACCGGCCTGTCCGCGCACTACAGCCGCGCGCGCCGCGTCACAAGCGTGCTGCATCGGTTACCTTTTCGGCGATTGTGCGTTGGCACCGCATGGACCGCACATTTCACCGCCCTGCCCTTGTCTGCAACAGCCAGAGCGGCAGCCATGACGACGCAATCCGTCAACAGATCGTCGAAACGTGCCGCGCGCAGGGCGCGCCGCTTGCGGCGACCTTCGAACTGCCCGGCGGTGACATTCCCGACGCCGCCGAATTAATGCGGCAGCGCATCGACTTGCTGCTCGTCTGGACCGGCGACGGCACGATCAACGCCGCCGCGATCAAGGCTGCGGGTTGGGACGGCGCGATCCTCGTACTGCCCGGCGGCACGCTCAACCTGCTGTCGAAACAATTGCACGGCGACCGGCCCGCGCCTGACATTGTGGCCGACGCGCTGCAAGGCAAGGGAAAGCGAAGTCCGGTCCCGACGATCCGCTCCGATACCGGCGAGGCGTTTATCACCGTTGTCGCGGGCCCCGCGACGCGCTGGGCCGAAGTGCGCGAAACGATGCGGCAGGACGGGTTGATCGAGGCCACCCGCGCCGCCCCCGAGGCGCTCGATACGATGATGAACGCCCCGGGCGTGCGCGTCGCAGGCGATGATCAGGCCTATCCCGCGGTCATCCTGACGCCGACCGCGCAGGGCATTCGCGCCGACGGCATTTTGACCGAAGGAACGGGCGACGTGCTGCGCCACGGGCTTGCATGGCTGGGCGGCGATTTCCGAGATGGGCCGAGCACGGAAATTGCGCACGGCGAGACGATCATTCTGGAAAGCGCCGCGACGATCAGCATCGAATATGACGGCGAACTTGGCGAGACTGGTTCGCCTGCGCGGTTCGGGCTGGGCACCAGCGCAGTCGATTTCCTGACGACGGCATGACACGCCTCTATCATATCAGCGACCTGCACTTCGGGCTTGAGGATCGCGCCGCGCTGAGCTGGTTCAGGGAATGCGTGCGCCGCGAACAGCCCGATGCGGTGCTGATCACCGGCGACCTCACGATGCGCGCGCGCAGCCGTGAATTCAGCGCCGCGTGCGACTGGATCGGCGACCTCGACGTGCCGGTGACGGT
>JAURVS010000236.1 GCA_030655355.1 Sphingopyxis sp. | reverse complement strand
TTCGTACAACGCCAGCCAGACGGGGCGCACCGGGGCGCAGATGATCACCAGAGGCAAAATCTATTGGTGGAAGGGCGCTCGGACCTCCAACGGCCAGTCGAACGCGCTCTGCGTCAACCCGCTCAACTGGAGCCAGAAGGGCGCCGCTCCTGCCAGCACAAATGGCGGCAGCCTACCGTTCCCTGCAGCGCCGTTCGGCACCACGGCCAAGACGCTGCCTTCTTTGTCCAAGAACCTGACCGGCGCAGAATGCCGTGACGGCCTGCTCGAAGTCGATGTGCCATGGTCGGCGCCCTCGGGCTTTACCGATTTGCTGAGCTGGATTTACGGCAGCTATCACCTCAACGAATATGGCCTGTTCTATGACGCTCTTCGCCGTAACGCCGCCGAGCGGGTGAGCGCCTGGAACGCCGCAAACCGCAAGACCGATCAAGCCACGCGATGAAGGCGAACGAAAGCAGATCAAAAACCGACCTCCGCAGGCAGGACCATCCACAATGAGCCACCTTGCCGAGGCGCATGGACGACTGAGCGATCCAGTGCTGAAGACGCTATCGGTCGCGCTGGGCGTCTCTCTGATGCGGCGAAGCGCCGATGGGAATGAGGCCGGGGGACGGCGACGGGGGACGTGCCGCCCCGGCGGGGGCGCAGAAGCCTTCCCCGCCTAAATCACGCCAAGCCCAGTTTTGCTCCAATTGTGGCCGTCACGCTTGGCGCACGATCGCGTCGACGAGCCCAAGTCGCAGGCAGGCGCCCTCGATCGCGGCGAGGACGTCGGGCGAGGGTTCCGGAAACGCCTTGAGCGCCACATTGCCTACGTAGCCGATATCTGCGAAGCCTGCCGCGGTCGTGTAATAGGCACCCACCACCAAATATCGCAGACGTCCGTAGAAGTCCTTTGTAGCCGGCATCTTGGCAGGATCGGCGATGTCTTCGAGGATCGCCATCTGAACATCCCTCGGTGCTCCCGAGAAAACTCTGGCACCGCTGCGCCTACGCGCCTGAAGGTCCATCCGCGCGAGGCCATCAAGGATAAGCGCGTTATCCTTTGCCTGGTCCGGATAGGGGGCGCTAATCCATTCGTCGATCAGCTCATGAACGCCGACATCACTCGCCGAGGGCACGTCGCTTTCGCGCGGCAGGATGAAATCGACGAAGGTCCTGACCGCCGCAAGCTGGGCCTCGCTCAGCGTTCGCTCCCATGGCACGACCGGGTTGAGCATATCGGGATCGGTGCCATAGCCGGGTACGATTGCCTTGACGGGGCTACTCAGACTGAACCCGAAATGATGCGCGCTGCCGATCGCCGCGGCGAGCGCGCCGGCCCAGACCAACGCGGCGCGGCGATCGATCCCGTCCTTCATATCCTTGCTCATAGCTCACCTCGTTCGGCTAGGTCGGCAAGGTGCGCGCTCGTCCGCCAGCTCAGTGCGAGGATCGACAAGGTCGGGTTTTTGTCCGGACTGGAGGCCATCACCGCCCCGTCAGCGACGAAGAGGTTGCGAACCGCCCAGCTGCGGCCGAAGCTATCCACCACCGAGTTGCGCTCGCTGCTGCCCATCCGCGCGGTGCCCACCTCGTGGATGATCTCGCCGCCCTTAGAGATCGCCTGGGCGCCCTCGGTCTCGACCGGGCCGATCGGCTTGCCGCCCATCCGGTCGACGACCTCCAGAAATGTCTGGATCGAGTGCTCGGCCTGGCGAAGCTCGTAATCACCCCATTTCCAGTGGAAACGCAGCACCGGCACACCCCATTTATCCTTCACGTCAGGATCGAGATCGGCAAAGCAGTTCTCGTTGGGGATCATCTCGCCGCGCGAGCTCATGCGGATTATGCTGCCATAACGGCGCCGCATCGCCGCGCGTAGTTCGGGGCCGCGCAGTGCTTGGCCGTCATCTACCCAGCCTGTCAGCGCCATTTGCGGCATAATCCGCCCGCCCTGCATCTCGACATGGTAGCCGCGCGGAAAACTGAGTTTTTTTGCCGCCTGCAGGCTATGCCCCCACCAAGGGACATAGGTGTGCATGATGCTCATGCCATCGTCGTTGGTGCGCGGCATATTTTCCAGCGCGGGGATTTGCGCGGTGATCTTGGTGCCGACCGTATCCATCAGATAGCGACCGACCAGCCCATGATCGTTGCCAAGCCCGTCAGGGAATTGCGAGCTCTTGGAATTGAGCAGGATGCGCGCGGTCTCGCCGGCACCCGCGGAAAGCACCACCGATTTTGCGCAGGCGAAATGATGCGCGCCGGTCTGGCGATCGACGAAGCTGACCCCGCTCGCTTTGCCTGCGGCATCGAGATCAACCTGATAGACCAAGGAATTGGGCCGGATCGTCAGATTGCCTGTCGCCAGCGCAGGTGGCAGCAGCACGGTGGGACTCTGGAAATTGGCCCTGATCGAGCAGCCGCGCAGGCATGACGTTGCGTAAAAACAGGCGGCGCGATCGCCAAGCGGTCGGGTGAGGATCGCAGCATGGATCGGCGCCGTGGGAATGCCCATGCTGGCATAGGCGCGCGAGACGAGCAGCTCATAGGGCTTGGGCGGGGGCGCGGGCTGGAGGCAGCCTTCGGGAGAATCGGGGATGTTCTCAAGCCCCATCGCGGGGCCACCCGAGACACCAATCAGCCGCTCGACCTTGTCGTACCAAGGTGCGATTTCGTCATAGGTGACCGGCCAGTCAAACCCGAGACCGTCGCGGCTATAAGGCTTGAAGTCATAGGGGCCAAAACGCAGCGAGACGCGGCCCCAATGGTTTGTCCGCCCGCCGAGCATGCGCGGACGCCACCATTTGAACGGCTCCGATCCCTTGGCCACCGTATAGGGTTCGTTGGGGACATCCCAGCCGCCGTCGATTGTCGAATCATAATAGCCGAACGGCTTGTCGGGGGTCGGCTCGCCGCGCAACGGCGCCTTGTCGGGGGTTTCGAACATCGGGGTTTCGGTGAGGGGGTCATAATGGCGGCCTGCCTCCAACATCAGAACCTTGAGGCCCCTGCGGGTCAGTTCATAGGCCGCCATGCCGCCACCGGCACCCGAACCCACGACGATCACGTCGAACGCTTCGGCCATATTACTCTGCCGCTTCCAGAAAGCGCGCGGTGACCGGCACATAGTGCTCAAGATCTGCGTCATCGAGATCGACGGTGCGCCCGAGCTCCGCGGAGAGGTATAGCCCCATGATCATGCGGACGACTTCGACGCCATCATGGAACGTCTCGACCGGCACATGGCCGTGGCGGAAGCATTCGACCATGTGGCGGTTCTCCCCAATATAACCGTAAGTGCCCGCTTCGTCCTCGACGATCGGCATCAGCCCTTGTTCGGCATTTTGTTTCTCGACAAGATCCTCTCCCTCGCCGCCGGTGATCTCGCGGCTGAGGAAGACTTTGAGCGCGGGGTTAAGCGAGGAGAATTCCATCGCATATTCGCTGCCGAGCAGCGCCAGGTCGATGCGCAATCCGGCGCCGACATAGGCCCAGCTCGTGCTGGCCTCGATGACCAAGGGCGCGCCGTCCTCATCCTCAAGCGTGACCGTCGCGCGCGCGAAATCCTCGACCGGGTGGCGGAGCAGATCGACACTTTTCCCGTAGGTCGCCTGAAGCTTGGCGGCGTGCGCGGCACGGCTCCACTTGAGATAGCCGATCGAGCCGTTGACGCTCTTGACCTTGAGGCTGTTCCGCGGCGCATCAGGCCGGGTCAGCAGGAAGCGGCCGACCTCGACCGAGTGGCACATCATATCGGACATCACGCCGCCGCCCTGGCGGTCGCCTTGCCAAAACCA
>JAURVS010000231.1 GCA_030655355.1 Sphingopyxis sp. | reverse complement strand
CGGGCTTGCGCAAGGCGGCCGTCAATCCATCGTCAGCATGTCGTCGAGCAGCGCCAGCGCATCCGCATGCGGCGTGCCCGCGTCGAGCAGCGGATTGAGGCGTTCGTCGAGCAGCAGGATCGCAAAGCCATGGACCATGCTCCACGCGCGCGCCGCATGCGCGCGAGTGGCGCGTGCGGCGTCGGGGTCGCCTTCGTGTGCGGCGGCGACCGAAGCTGTCAGCGTGCCGAAGGCGCGCTGCATTGCGGCGTGGAGCGCGGGGCGCGTCTTGTCGAGACGCTCGCCGCGGAACATCAGCTGGAACAGCCCGGGGTCAGCGAGCGCGAATTCGACATAGGCGCGGCCGATCGCGTTGAGCTTGTCCTGCGGCGCCTGATGCTCGGCCGCCGCCGCCTGCATATGATCGGCGAAGCGGTTGAAGCCCACCGCCGCGAGTTCGCTGACGAGGCCGGTCAGGTCGTCGAAATGGTTTTTGGGGGACGCGTGCGAGGCGCCGACTTCGCGCGCGACGCCGCGCAAAGTGAGGCCCGCAACTCCATCGCGGTTGACGATGTTTTCGGCCGCCTCAAGTAGCGCCGCGCGCAGGTCGCCATGATGATAGGGCTTGGTCATGCCGCCGCTTAACGTAGCAATGTTGACGATGTCAATTTCGGGTTGACTTGTCACTCCGATCCGTCAATATTGACAGTGGAAACATTGGGTCGGAAGGACGCGCTTATGAGGACATTGCTCTACGCACTCGGGCCGATGCTGTTCGACTCGCTCGGCGTCATCGTCTTTGCAGTTTTGCTCGTTGCCGGTGCGGGTATCGTGGCCGCCACGATTACCGGTACCGCAGTTGCGATTGCGGTCGTCGGCTATGAACTGGCACGCGGCAAGAAGGTGGCCGCGCTGCAATGGATCAGCCTGGCGTCAGTGCTGCTCACGGCCGCCGCGACGCTTTTTACCGGTGATCCGCGGTTCGTGATGGCCAAGCCGACGATCGTCTATCTGATCGTCGGCAGCGTGATGCTCCGCAAAGGTTGGCTCAATCGCTATGTCATGCCCGAACAGCAGGCGCTGGTCGGCGATGTGATGGACCGGTTCGGGATGATCTGGGCGGCGCTGATGTTCGCGAGCGCGGCGCTGAATCTGGTCGTGGCGATCTTCTTCACCGCCTGGTGGCCGTTGTTCGTCGGCATATTCCCGCTGGCGTCGAAATTCGGCCTGTTCGCGGTCCACATCGCGGTGGTGCATTTTATCGGACAGGCACGGCTGCGGCGCCGCGCGGATTTTAGTTCCCCGGCGAAAGCCGGGGCCCAGCGAACATAGAGTTAGGGACGGTGAGCCCCGGCATTCGCCGGGGAACAGGCCTTCTTCGTGCGCAGCTTAGTCGGCGTCGAGCCCGTAAGCGGTGTGCAGCACGCGCACCGCGAGTTCGGTTTCATCCTCGTCGATCAGCACGCTGACCTTGATCTCGCTGGTCGAGATCGCCTGGATGTTGATGGCGCGGTCGGCCAGCGCGCGGAACATCGTGCTTGCGACCCCGGCGTGGCTCTTCATGCCGACGCCGACGACGCTGATCTTCGCAACCTTGTCGTCGCTGATGATGCGGTTGAAGCCGATCTTGTCCTTCGACGCCTCGAGCAGGTCGATCGAGCGGAGCAGGTCGGTTGCCGGAACGGTGAAAGTCACGTCGGTCTCACCCTTTTCGCGGCCGACGTTCTGGATGATCATATCGACGTTGATCCCGGCCGCGGCGAGCGGGCCGAAGATGTTCGCGACCGCGCCCGGCTTGTCGGGCACGCGCGTGACGATGACCTTCGCTTCATTCTTGTCGTGGGCGATGCCGGTGATCAGCTGCCGTTCCATCTGATGTTCCTCTATTTCCTCGTCGCTGACGATCATCGTGCCGGTTGCGGGGGCTTCGTCGCCTTCGACGAAGCTCGAGAGAACCTGCACCCGCACGCCCTCTTTCATCGCGAGCCCGACCGAGCGGGTCTGCAGCACTTTCGCGCCGACGCTCGCAAGTTCGAGCATTTCTTCATAGGTGACATAGTCGAGCTTGCGCGCGCGCGCGACGATGCGCGGGTCGGTCGTATAGACGCCGTCGACGTCGGTGTAGATGTCACAGCGATCGGCCTTGAGCGCCGCGGCGACCGCGACCGCGCTGGTATCCGAACCGCCACGGCCGAGCGTCGAGACGCGGCCGTCGTCCATCAGCCCCTGGAAGCCCGGAATGACCGCGACTTCGCCCTTGCCCATCGCAGCGGCGAGCGCGCCGGTGTCGATGTCGGCGATACGTGCGCGAGCGTGCGCCTCTTCGGTGCGGATCGGGAGCTGCCAGCCGAGCCAACTGCGCGCCGGGGTGCCCATCGCCTGCAGCGTCAGCGCAAGCAGGCCCGACGTGATCTGTTCGCCTGCGGCGACGACGACGTCATATTCGGCGGGATCGTAGCGCGGATTGGCTTCGCGGCAGAAATTGACGAGCCGATCGGTTTCGCCCGCCATGGCGGAGACGACGACGGCGACTTCGTTGCCTAAGCCCACTTCGCGCGCGACGAGTTTCGCCACGGTGCGAATCCGTTCGGTGCCCGCCATCGACGTGCCCCCGAATTTCATCACGATCCGCGCCATGTCGCCCCGCTTTCCTGAATAAGTTTCGACCGCAACTTTTCCAAGCATTTCCGCGGCGCGCCGCTGTTACGTAAGGGGGAGAGCGATGGCAAGACCGGCTTCGTATGCGGCGGATAGAATTTCTTGCATGGGGCGAGGCGGGGTGCCACATCGCTGGGCATGAGTGCTGCCACGATCAACCCGAACGAAGCCGCGCATTTCGGCGCGCTCGCCGCCGACTGGTGGGACCCGCACGGCTCCTCGGCGATGCTGCACAAGCTCAATCCGGTGCGCCTTGCCTATATTCGTGCGCAGCTCGACGCGCATTGGCATGTCGATGCCCGCGAGCGTTATGCGCTTGCCGGGCGCAGCGCGATCGACGTCGGGTGCGGCGCGGGCCTGCTCGCCGAGCCGCTCGCCCGGATGGGTGCCAAAGTGACGGGAGTCGATGCGGCGCCCGAGAATATTGCGGCGGCGCAGGGTCATGCCGCGGGGCAGGGGCTGAGCATTGATTATTTTGCCGGTGAGCTGGCCGATCTGGAACGGCTGACTCCGTTCGTGTCGAGCGAAGTCGAGACACCGGGAAGGCGTGCACGATCGATGGGCATCTCGACTTCGCTCGATGCGAACGGAGATGGGAAGCCGCGTCAGTTCGATCTCGTCACCTCGATGGAAGTCGTCGAGCATGTCACCGATCCCGCAGCGTTCATTGGTGAACTCGCGGCGCGTCTCGCGCCCGGTGGGCTCATGATCCTGTCGACGCCGAACCGCACTGCTTTGTCAAAGCTGTTGCTCGTCGAGGCGGCTGAGCGCGTCGGCGCCGTGCCGCGCGGGACGCACGACTGGGACCAGTTTCTGAAGCCCGAGGAGCTCACCGAGTTGCTCGAAGGCGCAGGGCTGGAGCTCATCGACCGCACCGGCCTTTCGCCATCGGCCGCCAAGGGCTTTAAACTCGGCGGCAGCGAAGCGCTCAACTATCTGGTCTCTGCGCGGTGGCCGCGCTGAGCGGTCAGCAATTTCGTCATTGCGAGCGAAGCGAAGCAATCTCCAGCCATCGGCCTCAAGCAAAGCCGATAGCTGGAGATTGCTTCGTCGCTACGCCCTCGCAATAACGGCGTTCAAAAATCCACATCCTCATAATATTTCGGCGGCGTCACGATCTCCATCCGCTCTGCCAGCAACGGGCGAAAGCTCGGGCGCGACTTGAGGCCCGAATACCAGCCTTTGGTCTGTTCGTGCCCGGTCCAGTCAATCCCGCCCAGATAGTCGGCGACCGTCATATGCGCGGCGGCCGTCAGGTCGGCGAGGCTCATCGTCGCGCCAGCGAGCCAGGTGCGGTGGTCGATAAGATAATCGACATAGTCGAGATGGTTGTTCGCCGCCTTCATCGCCTCGCGCAACGCGCCGCCGTCGGGCGGCTGACGGTGGACGATGCGCTTTTGCATCCGTTCGAACAAAAGTGGGCCTGTGACTTCATAATAGAAGTCATGATCGAACCACGACGTCAGCCGGCGGATTTCGGCGCGGCTGGCCGCGGTGCCGTTGATCATCGCCTTGCCTTCGACGGTTTCTTCGAAATATTCGGCGATCGCCATGCTGTCCATCAGCACTTGGCCGCGCGCCTGATCGACCATCACGGGGGTGCGCCCGGCGGGATTCAGGTCGATGAATTCGTCGCGGCGTTCCCACGGCGATTCGCGCACCAATTCATAGCCAACGCCCTTTTCGCCCAGCAAAAGGCGGACCTTGCGCGAAAAGGGGCAGAGCGGAAATTGATAGAGTTGCCACATGGCACTGGCATAGCGGCAGCGGGGCTGCGCGCGCAACGGCTATGGCGCGCCCGCGGCCGTCTGAATTGTGGATTATGCCTTAGCGGCGCGCCGCGGCGCGTTCTTTTTCCCACTGCGCCGCAAGATCGCGCGCCATGTCTTTGAGCACGGGGGCATAAGCGGAGAGCGCCGAAGCGGCTTGTCCCGCCATCCGCGTTCCGGCGCGGACATCGGCGCCCATGCGCTCGGCATATTCGGGATCGCGGCCCGCAATGTCGCCCACCGTCGCGTCGTTTGGAATATAGGCGGCTTCGGATTCGGGATCGACCTGCGCCACCGCCTTGGCGAGGGGACCGACCTGCATCTGCATCAGCGCAGCGACAATCGCGGTGACCGTGTCGGCCATCCGGTCCTGTGCGGCTGGGTCATTGAGCGCAGCGACGGTGCCGCGCATCTCGCTGTCGGCGGCCAAGGCAGGCAGCGGCGCGAGCGCGAGCAGGGGAAGAGCGATCAGGGCAAAACGGGTCATGATTCCATCCTTTCAAAGGACGTATGGTTCATTAAAGTGCGCGTGTTTAGGCAATCGACGCTTTCGCTGCGCTGAACGCGAGACGTTGGCGCGACGGGCCGTGGTAAGACTGCGGTCAACGTCATCGCTGTTCCCCGGCGAAAGCCGGGGCCCATGCGCCGCAGCGCCGACCGCTCTGGGCCCCGGCTTGCGCCGGGGAACGGCTTTTACTCCGCCGCCACAACCTCGGCCTCAGCGTCGCTCAACGGGTGCGCGAGGCGGCTGAGCATTTCCTTCGGACAGACCTGCCAGAACTGCCCCCGCCAGCGATCCCAATCCGCGAGAACTTCGTTTGACCATTTGCTGCCCGTTGCCTGCGCATGGTCCTCGACCAGCTCTTTCAGGACAGCTTCCCAATGCGTGCTGTCGATCCGCTGCCAGACAATCGATTCGGCGTTGGCGCGGCGCTCAAATTGGCCATTTGTGTCGAGAATGAACGCCATGCCGCCGGTCATGCCTGCGCCGAAGTTCGAGCCGACGGGGCCGAGGATCACCGCGGTGCCGCCCGTCATATATTCGCAGCCATTCGCGCCGCAGCCTTCGACGACAACCTTTGCTCCCGAATTGCGGACCGCAAAGCGTTCGCCCGCCTGGCCCGCGGCGAGCAATGTGCCCGAGGTCGCGCCATAGAGGACGGTGTTGCCGATGATGCTGTTGTGCTGGCTGACGAGCGGGCTCGATACCGTCGGGCGCACGACGATGCGCCCGCCCGACAGGCCCTTGCCGACATAGTCATTGGCATCGCCAAAGACTTCGAGCGTGATGCCGCTGCACAGGAAGGCGCCGAGCGACTGGCCGGCGGTCCCGCGGAGGCGCACCTGCACATGATTGTCGGCGAGGCCGTTCATACCGAAGCGCGCGGTCACCTCGGCCGACAGGCGCGTGCCTACCGCGCGGTGCGTGTTGCGGACGTTGTAAGTAAGTTGCATCCGCTCGCCGCGATCGAACAGCGGCTTTGCGTCGTTCAATATCTGCGCGTCGAGGCTGTCGGGCACAGGGTTGCGGAAGCTGGGGCCCTGCGAGCGGCGCTGATCGTCGGGTGCGTCGACCTTGGCGAGGATCGGGTTGAGGTCGAGATCGTCGAGATGTTCGGCGCCGCGGCTGACCTGACGCAACAATTCCGTACGACCGATCACTTCGTCGAGGCTGCGGCAACCGAGCTTGGCGAGAATTTCGCGCACTTCCTCGGCAATGAAGGTCATCAGATTGATGACCTTCTCGGGCGTGCCGGTGAACTTCTGACGCAGCTTTTCATCCTGCGTGCAGACGCCGACGGGGCAGGTGTTCGAGTGGCACTGGCGCACCATGATGCAGCCCATTGCGACGAGGCTGAGCGTCCCGATGCCATATTCCTCGGCGCCGAGGATCGCGGCGATGACGATGTCGCGGCCGGTCTTGAGGCCGCCGTCAGTGCGCAGGCGGATGCGATGGCGAAGGCCATTGAGCGTCAGCACCTGATTGACTTCGGACAGACCCATTTCCCACGGCGTGCCGGCATATTTGACGCTGGTCTGCGGGCTGGCGCCGGTGCCGCCGGTGTTGCCCGCCACAAGGATGACATCGGCGTGCGCCTTGGCGACGCCCGCGGCAACGGTGCCGATGCCTGCCGAGCTGACGAGCTTGACGCAGACGCGCGCTTTGGGGTTGATCTGCTTCAGGTCATAGATGAGCTGCGCCAGATCCTCGATCGAATAGATGTCGTGATGCGGCGGCGGCGAGATGAGCGTCACGCCGGGCGTCGCATGGCGCAGGCGCGCGATGAATTCGGTCACTTTGAAGCCCGGAAGCTGGCCACCTTCGCCGGGCTTGGCGCCCTGTGCGACCTTGATCTCGATCTCGTCGCACGCGCCGAGATATTCGGCGGTAACGCCGAAACGGCCGCTCGCGATCTGTTTGATATTGCTGTTGGCGTTATCGCCATTGGCATAGGGGCGATAACGTTCGCTCGCTTCGCCGCCTTCGCCCGACACCGCCTTCGCGCCGATGCGGTTCATTGCGATCGCCAGCGTCTCATGCGCTTCGGGCGACAGCGCGCCCAGCGACATGCCGGGGGTGACGAAACGTTTGCGGATTTCGGTGATCGCTTCGACGCTGTCGAGCAGCACGCCCTGCGCCGGATAGTTGAACTCCATCAGATCGCGAAGATAGATCGGGGGCAGGTCGGCGACTCCGCGCGCGAATTGCAGATAGGTCGAATAGCTGTCGGTCGCGACCGAGGTCTGCAACAGGTGCATCAACTGCGCCGAATAGGCATGCGCCTCGCCGCCCGCCCGCTGGCGATAGAAGCCGCCGATCGGCAGCGTGGTGACGCGGCTGTCGAAGGCTGCTTCATGCTTCTCGGTCGCGTTGATGAACAGCGATTGATAACCTTCGCCCGAAATCTTGGCCGGCATTCCGGGGAACAGGTCGTTGACGAGCGCGCGGCTGAGACCCACCGCCTCGAAATTATAACCGCCGCGATAGCTGGAGATCACCGCGATCCCCATTTTGGCGAGGATCTTGAGCAGGCCGTCGTCGATCGCCTTGCGGAAGCGCAGGCGGCAATCGTCGAGGCTCAGTTCGCCGAACAGTCCGCGCGAATGGCGATCGGCGATCGCGGCTTCGGCCAGATAGGCGTGGACCGTCGTTGCGCCGACGCCGACGAGCACAGCGAACGCGTGCGTGTCGAGCACTTCGGCCGAGCGGACGTTGATCGAGGCGTAGCTGCGCAGCCCCTTGCGGACGAGATGCGTGTGGACTGCGGCGGCGGCCAGCACCATCGCGACCCCGACGCGGCCCTCGCCGATCGACTGGTCGGTCAGGAACAATTCGCTGCGTCCGGCGCGCACGGCATCCTCAGCCTCGCGGCGAACGCGCGCGATCGCTTCGCGCAGCGTCGACGCATCGCCGCCCGCAGCGAAGGTGCAATCAATGTCAGCGACCGCGTCACCGAAATAGGCGCGCAGGCGGTCCCAGTCGTCACCGACGAGCACGGGAGAATCGATCGCGAGCACATGGTCGCTTTGCCCGCGTTCATCGAGGATGTTCGCAAGGTTGGCGAAGCGCGTCTTCAGGCTCATCACATGCCGTTCGCGCAGACTGTCGATCGGCGGGTTGGTGACCTGGCTGAAATTCTGGCGGAAGAATTGCGCGACATGGCGCGGCTTGTCGGAAATGACCGCGAGCGGCGTATCGTCGCCCATCGACCCGATCGCTTCCTTGGCGTCCTCGACCATCGGCGACAGGATGAGTTCCATATCCTCCATCGTCAGACCAGCGGCGACCTGACGGCGGAGCAACTCGCTGCGTTCAAACGTGGGGAGGCTCGATTTGCCGCCCTTGGGCAGGTCGGCCATCGTGCGGAAGCCGCGCACGCGCGAGGGATAGTCGTGCGCGTCGGCGATCTTGTCCTTGATCGCCAGATCTTCGTACAGCACGCCTTCGTCCAGATCGACCGCGATCATCTGACCGGGGCCGAGGCGGCCTTTCTTGCGAATGCTCGCTTCGGGCAGCAGCACCATGCCGCTCTCCGACCCGACGACGAGCAGATTGTCGGCGGTCAGCGTGTAGCGCAGCGGGCGCAGCGCGTTGCGGTCCATCCCGGCAACCGCCCAGCGGCCGTCAGTCATCGCGAGCGCGGCGGGGCCGTCCCACGGCTCCATCACGCTGGCAAGATAGCTGTACATCGCACGATGATTGTCGGGCACGTCGCACTCGGTCGTCCATGCTTCGGGAACGAGGATCAGCTTTGCGGTCGGGGCGTCACGGCCCGCCCGGCACAACGTCTCGAACACCGCATCGAGCGCAGCGGTGTCCGATGCGCCCGCAGGGATCACCGGCTTGATATCTTCCGAATGCTCGCCGAACGCGAGGCTCGCCATCTTGATCTCGTGGCTCTTCATCCAGTTCTTGTTGCCGCGGATCGTGTTGATTTCGCCGTTATGCGCAAGGCAGCGGAACGGCTGCGCCAGCCACCATTGCGGGAAGGTGTTCGTCGAATAGCGCTGGTGAAAGATCGCAACGCGGCTTTCGAACAGCTTGCTTGTCAGATCGGGGAAAAAGTCGGCGAGGCTTTCGGCAAGGAACAGGCCCTTGTAGATGATCGAGCGGCACGACAGGCTGCACACATAGAAATCGGCGATCTGCGCGGCGATCACCTTTTTCTCGATGCGGCGACGGACGAGATAGAGCTGCTTTTCGAACTCGGCGAGCGACTGTTCTTCGGGCAGCGGCCCGGCGATCATGATCTGCTCGATCTCGGGGCGCGTACGCTGCGCCTTGTCGCCGATCACCGATACATCGACCGGCACCTGGCGCCAGCCATAGATGGTGAAGCCCGCGTCGATGATCTCGGCTTCGACGATCGTGCGGCATTCTTCCTGCGCGCCCAGATCGGTGCGCGGCAGGAAGACCATGCCGACGGCGAGGCGGTTCGGGCGCACCTTGTGCCCCGATGCCGCGATCGCATCGTCGAAGAAACGGACCGGCAGGTCGACGTGAATACCCGCACCATCCCCCGTCTTGCCGTCGGCGTCGACGGCGCCCCGGTGCCAGACGGCCCGCAACGCTTCGATCGCCGCCTCGACGACGCGGCGTGACGCCTTGCCGTCGGTCGCCGCGACCATGCCGACGCCGCAGGCGTCGGATTCCATGTCGGGGCGATACATGCCTTCTTCGGCAAGCCGCGCATGTTCGGGGGTGGGGTAGTGGGTCATCATCTTCGTCCTGCCGGGTAGGCGCCTAGTTGTTCTTCGACTTCGAACGCTTGCTTGCATTTGCGGCCGCTTCTTCGGCTGCCTGCTGAGCGGCGATCGACGCATTTTCATAAGCGGTTTCGAGATCCTCGACGCGCTTCAGGTCGGCCGCCGACCAGTTGCTGCGATCATAAGCCGGGTCGGCGACCGCATCGACGGCATCGGCCGCAGCATCTGCCGCATCGACGGCGGCATCGGCGGCATAATCATCCGCCGAGGCTTCGACAGCGACCGCTTCGGTCGTGTCGACCGCATCGCTGTTCCACTGGTCGCGCTGTTCTTTCAGAACCTTCACGTCGACCTTCATCAGCTTGGCAAGCTTGGCGAGGTCCTTGTCGTTGAAGTCGGAGAGCTGCTTTTCCTTGGGCAGATCCTTCATGTCTTTTTCGATTTGGGGACCGCGATCGATGAACTTGTTGATCAGCGGCGGGACCGCCTTGATCACGGCAACCATCACTTCAGGGTCAGCCTGCAAGGCCATCCATTCATTGCCATAAAGTGTGCCGGTCGGTGTCGCGAGGAAGCCGTTAAGCTCATTCAACTGCGCCGCGGTGAATTTGCGGGCATAGGCCTTGGCGAGCCCTGCGCGCATCGGCGGTTCCATGTCGCTCAGCACTTCGCTGATTAACGGCTTGATCACGCGCGTAATCTGATCCTCGCGCTCCTTGCGATGCGGATCGAACATATCGGCGATCTTGGCCTTCGTCGCTTCGTCAAGCGTTTCGATCTTGTCGCTTTCGACTCCGGTCTTGATCGACAGCATCAGGTCCGACTGGCCGCCGAACTCGCCCATGATCGTCTTGAACATCTTGCCGTAAAGATTGTCGATCATCTTTTCGAGACTGCCCGCCGGGATCAGCGCGGTCATCGTCTTTTGTGCGAGCGCCAAGCGGGCTGGCTCGACCGGCGGCAGGCTGCTCGTATCGAACATCTTTTCGATCAGCGCGATCGCCTCGTCCATTTCCTTCTGCATCTTGGCCTTTGCTTCTGCGGCATAGGCTTCGCTGTCGAAATCGACCGACGGCTCTTCTTCGGTCTCCACCTCGGCGGGGGCCGCAACGACCTCGGCCACCGGGGCCTGCTTCGGCGCCGCATAGGCGTGCGCGCCCAGCGGCATCATCGCGATCGTCCCGGCAAGCAGAATCGATTTGAACGTCGGCGTCATGAAAATTCCTTCCCTGTTGGTCATGCAGCCTTCTTTTCGCTTTTCGCTTTGGCTTTCAACCACTTTGCCATTTGTTCGCTCACATCGCGTCCGTCGCGGATGCCCCAGACGACCAGGCTGGCGCCGCGAACGATGTCGCCCGCCGCGAAAACGCCGGGCAGGCTGGTCATCATCGTCTGGTGATCGACGCGCAGCGTGCCCCACCGCGTTACCGACAAATCGGGCGATCCGAACAGGTGCGGCAGTTCCTCGGGATCGAAGCCCAGCGCCTTGATCACCATGTCGGCGGGCAGGTCGAACTGGCGGCCCGGATCAAC
>JAURVS010000215.1 GCA_030655355.1 Sphingopyxis sp. | reverse complement strand
CGTGGGCGCTATGATGCTGGTGCAACTCAAGGGACCCCCAAAAATAACGTTCAACTTACAAGGCTGCCTTGCGGTTATTGGAAGTCCCCCTGGGGCAGCGGAGCGCGATATATGCAGGGGGGTCCCCCCTGTAAAGACCCTATCGCGCAATTTTGTAATAAGCCGGTAACACTATGGCTGAACCGGGGCTCATGTGCGCCGAGCCGGGCAAAAACGAGACAAAGGTCCGTAGCGGCGCTAGAGGTGAACGTTATCGATCCCGGAAAGGACCTGCGCGCCATGGTGTCTCGTGACGACGTCAACTACAGTTTTACCGACGCCGAGCTCGATGAACTGCGTGCATTCGGGGTGGTCGAATCGCACAAGGCTGGCGACCTCATCGTCGAAGAGGGCGCGATGGCCCCCGACTGCATCATCACCCTGACGGGCCACACCGATATTTTTGCATCGACCGACGACGGTCGAAAGCGCGTCGGCTGGATGGAGCATGGGCAGTTTGCGGGCGACCTTTCGGTCCTCACAGGACAGCGCCATTTGTCGCGCGTCGAAATGGGCGCTGACGGCGAGATCATCCGTATTGTCCACGCCGATTTCCAGCGGCTGATCGCGGGCAATTCGCATTTTTCGGATATTTTCATCCGCGTTCTGTCGGCGCGGCGCGAGTTCAGCAACACGCGCGGCTTTGCCGTGACGATCGTGATCGGCGCGGCGATGGACCGCAGCGTCTATGCGCTGCGCGACCTGTTGATGAAGCATGGTGTCGCGCATCGCTGGTTCGATCCCGCCGATGGTCCGGTCGCCGGTCATCTGATGGCCGAGCGCGGGCTGACCGAGGATCAGCTGCCCGCCGTTATATTAGGCGCCGCGGACGTGCTGATCCGGCCGACGCCCGAACAGCTTGCGGCGGGGCTCGGGCTTGATTTGCTTCCCGATGGGGCGACCGCCGATGTTCTGGTGGTCGGTAGCGGCCCGGGCGGGCTTGCTGCGGCGGTCTATGCGGCATCCGAGGGGCTGACGGTCATCGCGCTCGATGCCTTGGCACCGGGCGGACAGGCGGGAACCTCGTCGAAGATCGAAAATTACTTGGGCTTTCCGACCGGCATATCGGGCAATGAGCTGGCGCGCCGCGCGACGGTGCAGGCGCAAAAATTCGGGGCGCGGCTGGTCGCGCCGGTGCGTGCAGCGTCGATCGGCCGCGACGGTGAAGACGCCTATTGCCTGCACCTTGCCGATGGACGCAAGCTGCGCAGCCGCGCTATCGTTGTCGCGAGCGGCGCCCAATATCAGCGCCTGCCGATCGAGGGCATCGAGGCCTATGAAGGGCGCGGCATCTATTATGGCGCGACGCCGATGGAAGCGCAGCTCTGCGGCAATGCCGAGGTAACGGTCGTCGGATCGGGCAATTCGGCGGGGCAGGGCGCCATCTATCTCGCGAGCGTGGCGAAGAAGGTCTACGTGATATTCCGCCGTGCGAGCCTGCGCGAAACGATGTCCGAATATCTGGTAAAACGGCTGGAAGAACATCCGAATATCGAGATTATTCCGTCGACCGACGTCGTCGGTCTGCGCGGCGAGGATCGGCTCGCTGGCCTGACCTATCGCTGCCGCGAAACCGGCGCGGAAAATCAGTGCGACTGCGGTTTTCTGTTCCTGTTCCTCGGCGCGAACCCGAACACCAACTGGCTGCCCAAGGAAATGGTCTGCGACGATCGCGGCTTCGTCAAAACCGGCGCCGACATCGCGCCGCTCGAGCTGGTCAGGGCCGGCTGGTCGCTCGACCGTATGCCCAGCCGCTACGAAACGAGCTGGCCGCGCATCTATGCGATCGGCGACGTCCGCAAGGGATCGGTGAAGCGCGTGGCCTCATCGGTCGGCGAAGGATCGGTGGTGGTCAGCGATATCCATCAGGCGTTGGCGGAAATTACCCCGCCGGTGGGTTGACCCTGCGCCGGTTCGATGATGTTATCGCATTGAATCAACAGCAAAGAGAATGAAATGATCCTGACAGCTTTGGCGATGACGCTCGCGACGCAGGGCGCGAGCGAGCCGCTGCCCCTGAAGACCGATATTCCGAATGACTATTCGACGGTCATCTGCCCCACCGAAGCTGCCGCGCGGACCATGCTGACAACCTATTATGGCGTCCAGCCCGCGCCGCGGAACCATACGATCGACACCAGTCTGTTCTTTCAAGGATTGGCAGCGACCGGATGCGCGCAGGACAGCGCCGATGCAAAGTCGGCGATCACGATTCAGCAGGCGGTCGCGCGACGGACGCTGACGCTCGCAACGGCGAGTGAAACCTATCTTGTTTATCGCGGCGCCAATGCGAAGGGCGTTCGGGTCGTCGGGATCGTCGATGAGACGGGGAACAACAAACATCCCCGCACCGATTTCGAACGCTGGTTGTCGGAATTCGCTCCCAATGGCCAGCTCAACTATGACCCGGCGACGATGAGCACCCTTTATGCTTGCGCGACAGTCGATGGCGCGCGGGCGGCGGTTCGGGCGATCCCCACGAAGGGTGGCAAGGCCGTCCAGAATCAGGCTTTCGGTAAGGCCCGCGCCGCGAACGCGTGTCGTCAGGCGCCGGCGGGGCGCTACAAGATTACCGCACGCCACGAAAATCGCGACATTCAGTGCGGCTTCGAGTGCGAGGACATCTGGAATGCACTTGCCGCAACCGACGCACGGGGCCGGGCGGTCGCGCTGATTTTCAACGCTTCGCACTTCTGATGCGAATTACCCCAGCCGCGTCTTGAAATCTTCGTAGCCAAATTCGCGGATCAGCTTCAGCTCGTCGGTCTCGCTGTCCCATAGCCAGATCGAC
>JAURVS010000193.1 GCA_030655355.1 Sphingopyxis sp. | reverse complement strand
GGACGAACCGAAAGCGACTATTAGACAATGAGTTTCAACAAGGATCGCCGCGGCCAGCGGGGGCGCGGCAAGCGCGATGATTTCGGCAATTTCGACAGCTTCGAACCTGCACCCTATGGCGGCGACAGCTATGGCGGCGGCAATCGTGGTGGCTTTGGTGATCGTGGCAGCGGTGGCGGCTTCGGCGGCGGCGATCGCGGCGGCTTCGGCGGTGGTGATCGTGGCGGCGGCGGCGGCGGCTTCGGTGGCGGCGATCGTGGCGGCGGCGGTGGCTTCGGCGGCGGACGTGGCGGCGGCATGCCCGCGCAGGTCGTCGGCGAAGGCAATGGCACGGTGAAATTCTTCAACCCGGCCAAGGGTTTCGGCTTCGTTGCACGCGACGATGGCGGCGAAGACGTGTTCGTTCACATCAGCGCTGTCGAACAGGCAGGCCTTCAGGGTCTCGCTTCGGGCCAGCCGCTCGGCTTCACGCTTGTTGAACGCAACGGCAAAGTGTCGGCCATCGATCTGAAGATCGAAGGCGAACCGATGCCGATCGAAGACAGCGCACCGCGCCGCGACGACCGTGGCGAACGCCCCGGCGGCGCAGCTGCTCCGGGCGGCGCCCGTGGCCGTCGTCAGCTCACCGGTGAACGCACTTCGGGCACCGTGAAATTCTTCAACACGACGAAGGGCTTCGGCTTTATCGCGCGCGACGACGGACAGGCCGATGCCTTTGTCCACATCAGCGCGGTTCAGCGCGCCGGCATGGCGGGCCTCGACGAAGGCGACCGCGTCGCGTTCGACATCGAAGTCGACGATCGCGGCAAGTTCGCGGCCGTGAACATCCAGCCGCATCAGGACTGATCGGCCGGATAGCTAAAACGGAAAGGGCGGCCTCGGGCCGCCCTTTTTGTTTGTGAGCGGCCCATCTTTCATCGCTACCTTGGGTCCGGTAACAACTATCCTTTTCGCTCCAGAGTTGTTCCCCGGCGAAAGCCGGGGCCCAGCTGGAGCCGCCCTATCCCGCGTGGACCCCGGCTTTCGCCGGGGAACAGCAGCGGTTTTGTCAGCGCAAATGCGCCGATCAATATCCCAGCGTCGCCTCCAGAAACCAGATGCGCTGCTGCGTCTCGTCGGCCCAACCATCGACCAAACCGCTGGTCGCAATGTCGCCATCGGCTTCAGCCGCCGCCTTCACCTCTTTAAGCTGGCCGAGCAAAATCTTGTTGTCGTCGGCGAGCGCACGGATCATCGCCTCGGCGTCGGTGCCCGACCGGTCATCGTCGCGGATCGAGGCGTGGCGCGTGATATCGCCGATCGAGCGCAACGTCGCCGCGCCGTTCTTCCGAACGCGTTCCGCGATCAGATCGGTCGTCGCGAAAATCTGCGCCGCCTGCTCGTCGAACAGCAGATGCAGTTCGCGAAAATGCGGCCCCTGAACATGCCAGTGATAATTTTTGGTCTTGAGATAAAGCGCAAAGCTGTCGGCAAGCAGCGCGTTGAGCGCATCGGCGACGGCGGGCGTGTTGTTCGTCTTTTCGGACATGGGAGCATCCTTTCTGCTGTTCCCACCATGTAGGGACAGTGCGCCGCATTTTCCCATTGAACCTTTCGGTGAGTTTCATCGACAAAAGCGATGAACGTCGGATCCTAGCACCAATTATCCGATCAGCCCGAACGCGCCCAATGCCGTGCGGATGCCCCATAGCAACAGCACCGCGGCGCTCGCCCAGCGCAGGATGCGCGCCGCGCGCTGCTCGGCAAGCGCCGGACCAAAGGCCAGAAACGGCAGCATCGCGAGCGTCCAACCGACCAGCCCGCCCGCCGCCGCCCACTGCCCCGCCCCGCTCGTCGCAGCGAGTGCGCCAATGAGGAAATGGCTGCGGTCGCCGAACTGCGCCGCCAGCATCCGGCCCGCGAGGACAATCGGCGGCGCATCCACCGCCCCGGCCTCCACCAGCCCCGGCCGCTCGCGCCACAACAGCGCGGCCACCGCCGACAGCATCGCGAGCGCGACGAGCAGCGCGGCGACGCCCTGCCCGATCATGCGATTGGCAAGTCCCCCCATGGTCGCGGCAACGACGGCATTGAGGATGAAGGCACCAAAAGCGATGAGAACGGTGAGGCGCCGGTCGGCGCGCACGCTCAGCAGGCGCGACAGCGCGATCCCGCTACGCCCGTCGGCATTGGCCAGCAGCACCGCCACCAGCGCGAACATGATTGCATCCATGGAATATCGTCTGGATTGTCAGGCGAAAGCGGTCAATGCCCCAGCCGCACCGCAACCGACGCCAGCCACGCCTCTTGCGCGGCCGCGGGGAGCGGCCCCTGCGGCGCGCCTGCGGCATCGCTCATCGCGTCGAGATAGGTCAGGATTGCGGCACGATAGCCGCCGCCCGCGACCGCTGATTCCAGGCGGCTCGCCAGCGTCTCGACCGCAGCAAAACCATTGTCGCGCGCGAGGCAGCGAATATCGTCGATTCCCTGTACGATTTGCGCCAGCGCACAATGCGGCAGCGCTTCGGCAAGCGCACCAATCTGTCCGGTAATCCGGGTCTGCATGTCGAGATATGGGTCGATCTGGTTCCGCATCTTGCCCCCCTGTCGTCATGGGGACGATGCGCGCTTCTGGTTAACGGCTGGTTAGCGGTGGCCCGGAAGCCCCGCCAGCCCCTGCTTGCTGCGATACATGTCGCGGTCTGCAGCGGCCAGAATGTCGGATTCGGTCATCCCGGTCTGGAGCATAGCGATCCCAAAACAGGCCGACAGCGCGATCATGTGACCATCATATTCGGTCGGCGCGGCGGTGAGCACCTCGCACAGCCGGGTCACCTGCGCACGCGCGCCCTCTTCGCTGGCCTGATCGAGGATCAGTCCGAATTCGTCGCCGCCGATGCGCGCTGCGACGTCGGTCGCACGGATCGATGCGGCAAGCCGTTTGGCAATTTCCATCAGCGCGAAATCGCCCGCGGCATGACCAAAGCTGTCATTGATGAATTTCAACTGGTTGACGTCGACGAACACAACCGCGGCGCGTTCGGCGTGCCGCTCGAAACGCGCGATGCGATGATGGATGGCGGTCAGGAAATAGCGGCGATTGAACAGCGGCGTCAGCGTGTCGCGCTCGGACACGCGCTCCAGCTCGGCGACGGCGATCTTCAATACGCGGTTTTCGCGGCGCAATGCGTCGCGTTCGCGGCGTATGTCACGCAATTGGTCCTCGATGGAGTCAACGGAAACGGAGCCGAACTGGTCGACCGCGATCCGTGCCCCCCCTACGCTATCCATGCAAAGTCCCCGCAACGATCCCACGACGCCGGCCGAATGCCGACGGATACAACGCGGCAACCCTAGTCGCGACTTGATACCAATCGGTAAACGCGGCGGTATGAATCGCGCGGCGTTGCTCGCGCGCCAACCAGTCGCTAGGGGGGATGCGGCGGCGATTCACAGCGGATGAAAGCCGGGGCAGGAGGGATTGGAATGGGCGAAATGCCCCCACAGGTCGGTGTCATCATGGGCAGCCAGTCGGACTGGCCGACGATGGCGCATGCGGTCCAGATCCTCGAACAGCTCGGCATCGCGCACGACGTACAGATCGTCTCGGCGCACCGCACTCCCGATCGCCTTGTCGACTATGCCAAAAGCGCGGCCGATCGCGGGCTGAAAGCGATCATCGCCGGTGCGGGCGGCGCAGCGCATTTGCCCGGCATGGTCGCATCGATGACGCGCGTTCCGGTGCTCGGCGTCCCCGTCCAGTCGGCGGCACTCAGCGGCATCGACAGCCTCTATTCGATCGTCCAGATGCCCGGCGGTATTCCGGTGGCAACTTTTGCGATCGGCAAAGCGGGCGCCACCAACGCCGGCCTCTTCGCCGCCGCGCTGCTCGCGAACAATGACGCCGAACTCGCAAAAAAGCTCGGGGCCTGGCGCGAAGCCCAGACCGCCGCCGTCGCGCCCACTCCCGTTCGTGAGGGCTGATCGCTTGCTGCCACCCGGTTCGACGATTGGAATTCTCGGCGGGGGTCAGCTCGGCCGCATGCTCGCTGCCGCCGCCGCGCAGCTCGGCTATCAGGTCCATATCTATGCGCCCGACCGCGAAAGCGTCGCCGCCGACGTCGCCGCGCATCATGTGCAGGCGGCGTGGGACGACGAGCCGCGCCTCGCCGCATTTGCCGCCGCGTGCGACGTCATCACCTATGAATTCGAAAATGTGCCGGTCGACACGGTGCGTTTTCTGTCGGGGCATGTCGCGATCCGCCCGGGCGCTGCGGGCCTCGAGATTGCGCAGGACCGGCTGACCGAAAAGAATTTCGTCGCCGGGCTCGGCGGTCGCCCCGCACCGTTCGCGGCGGTGCCCAGCCGTGCGGCGCTCGACACCGCCTTGGCCGACATCGGCGCGCCCGCGATCCTCAAGACCGTGCGCATGGGCTATGATGGCAAGGGTCAGGCGCGCCTTGCGACCGCCGACGACGCCGATGCCGCATGGGATGCGATCGACCGCCATTCGGCCGTGCTCGAAGGCTTTATCGGGTTCGAGCATGAATTTTCGGTGCTGATGGTCCGCGGGATCGATGGCGAGACGCGCTTCTGGGACAGCCCGGTCAATGTGCATGAGGGCGGCATCCTCGCGACCTCGAGCCTCCCGCCGCCGCAGATCATTCTCGACCAGCAGGACGAGGCGCGCGCGTTGATGGCGCGGATCGCCGAAGACCTCGATTATGTCGGCGTCCTCACCGGCGAATTTTTCGCCACCGACGATGGCCCGGTGTTCAACGAAATGGCACCGCGCGTGCATAACAGCGGCCATTGGACAATTGAGGGCGCGGTCGTGAGCCAGTTCGAAAATCATATCCGCGCCGTCGCCGGCCTGCCGCTTGGCAGCACCGCAACCGCGGCGCTCCCCGTCGTCATGCACAATCTGATCGGCGGCGGGATCGAAACCGTTCCGCAACTCCTCGCCGACCCCGCCTGCCATGTGCATCATTATGGCAAGGCCGAAGTGCGCGACGGCCGCAAGCTCGGCCATGCAACATGGGTGGGAACATCGCCGTCATGAACCGTCCCGAGATCACGCTCGTCCTCGCGCGCGCCGCCAATGGCGTGATCGGCGCCGACGGCAAAATGCCGTGGCACCTGCCCGCCGACCTCCGCCGCTTCAAGCAGCTGACGATGGGACGCCCGATGATCATGGGGCGCAAGACGTTCGACAGCCTGCCCGCGGTGCTCGAAGGCCGCCGCCACATCGTTCTCACCCGCGATCCCGATTGGCAAGAGGAGGGCGCCGAGCCGGTCATGTCGATCGAAGAGGCGCTCCGCCTTGCCAACGCGCCGCACGTCATGGTGATCGGCGGCGCCGAAATCTATCGCCTCTTCCTCCCGCTCGCCGACCGTATCGAACTGACCGAAGTCGCGCTGGAACCGAAGGGCGATGCGATCATCGACCAACCCGACGCGGCCCACTGGCATGAGGCCGCGCGCGAAGACCATCCCGCCGACGAAGCCGGGCGCCCGGCGTACAGCTTCGTCACGCTGGTCAGGAGATAATCATGCGTCGCTGGCTTATCGGCATATTGCTCGTCGTCGCGGTTGCCGCGCTCGCCTTCTTCGCGCTCGCGCCGGGGATCGTCGAACGCGGGATGAACAAGATTGACGGCAAGCCGCTGCCTGCCGTCAGCGAACGCGCAAGGACGCTCCACAAGACGCTGACGATCGTCGACCTCCACAGCGACAGCCTGATGTGGAAGCGCGATTTCCTGGAACGCGCCGACCGCGGCCATATGGACATGCCGCGCCTCGAAGAGGGCAATGTCGCGCTTCAGATCCTCGCCAGCACGACCAAGTCGCCCAAGGGCCAGAATTACGACGCGAACAGCGGCGACACCGACAATGTCACCTCGCTCGTGATCGCGCAGTTGCAGCCGATCCGCACATGGAACTCGCTGCTCGAACGCTCGCTCTGGCACGCCGAGAAGCTCCACCGCGCGGTCGCAGCGTCGAGCGGCAAGCTGCGCGCGATCGACACGCCCGAGGATATCGACACGCTGCTCGCCGCGCGCCGCGGCAAAGTGCCGCCCGTCGGCGCGATGCTCAGCATCGAGGGGCTGCACGGCATCGAAGGCAAGCTCGCGAACCTCGACAAGCTTTATGCCGCTGGCTTCCGCATGGCGGGTCTCACCCACTTCTTCGACAATGAGCTTGCCGGGTCGATGCACGGGATGAAGAAGGGCGGCCTCACCGCGATCGGCCGGCAGGTCGTCGGGGCGATGGAAGCGAAGGGCATGATCGTCGACGTCGCGCATTGTTCGAACGCCTGCGTCGCCGACATCCTCAAGATCGCACGCCGCCCCGTCGTCTCCAGCCACGGCGGCGTGCAAGCGACGTGCAAGGTCAACCGCAACCTCAGCGACGAACAGATCAAGGGCGTCGCCGCGACCGGCGGCCTCGTCGGCATCGGCTATTGGGACGCTGCGGTCTGCGACACATCGCCCGCAAGCATCGCCAAGGCGATGAAGCATGTTCGCGACCTCGTCGGCATCGATCATGTCGCGCTCGGCAGCGACTATGACGGCGCCACCACCGTGCGCTTCGACACGTCGAAGCTCGTGCAAGTGACGCAGGCGCTGATCGACGCGGGCTTCAGCGACGACGAAATTCGCGCCGCAATGGGCGGCAATGCGATCCATGTGCTCAAGGCGGGCCTCGTCCCGCTGACCCCGCCCACCCCATGATCCGCCTCGACGGCCACCAACGCATCGACGAACCGCTGCGCGGCGGCGTGATCGCGCTGGGCAATTTCGATGGCTTTCACGCCGGGCATCAGGCGGTTGTCGGCCGCGCCGTCCGCCATGCGCAGGACGAAGGCCGCCCCGCGATCGTAGCGACCTTCGACCCGCACCCGGTGCGCTTCTTCAAACCCGACGTCCCGCCCTTCCGCCTGACGACCCTCGACCAGCGGCAGGAGCTGTTCGCCGCCGCGGGCGCCGACGCAATGCTCGTCCTGCCCTTCGACGCGACGCTCGCCGCGACGACCGCGCAGGATTTCATCATCAAACTGCTGCTCGATCGCTACGGCGCCGCGGGCGTCGTCACCGGCAGCGACTTCGTGTTCGGCAAGGGCCGCGGCGGCGACGTCGTCACGCTCGCCGACCATGCGCGTACGCATGGCTTCTTCACCGAAATGGTCGCGCCGGTCGACGATACCGAAGACGTCATTTCGTCGAGCCGCATCCGCGAAGCGTTACAGGCCGGCGACTGCGCCGCCGCTACACGCCTGCTCACCCGCCCCTTCACCGTGCGCAACATCGTGCAG
>JAURVS010000191.1 GCA_030655355.1 Sphingopyxis sp. | reverse complement strand
GAGCGGCGCGGGCTGACGCGCCGCTGCGACTTCCAATCCGCCGCGGCCGGGCCCGGCATCGCTCAGCGGAATCCACGCAGTCACCAGCACCTTGCCGCAACCGGCGCCATCGTCGCGCGCGACGTCGCTGTGCCACGCATGGCGATGCTCGGGGAAACAGGCGATGCTCGCGCGGACGCGCACGATCTTGCCCGACAATTTGCGAACGCCGAGCCGCTCGGCGGTCGCGATCAGCCGCGGATCATTGGCGAGCGCCTGCAGCCGCGGCCCCCGGTGCGCATCGGTGCAGATGGCGACGCGCAGCAAATTCGCGACGCTCCGCTCGTGCGTGCAAATACGGTCGATCCGTTCGTTCAGCGGCGCGTCGGGACAGCTTTGATCGAAGGGTAGGTAGAGCGCGCGCGCCACCCGGTCGACATGCTCGGCAATATCGGCCTCAGCCGCGCGGACGAGTTCGGGATCGAACAACGGCACGGCGGCGTGGCCCTGTTCGGCAAAGCAGACCTCGTCGGTCACCGCGCGCGCCCGAAGGTCGTGATCGTCGGCCATTCGCCGCCGGTCTCGACGCGCGCATCAATGCCATAGACGGCGCGCAGACGCTCGGCGGTCAGCACCTCGGTCGGCGTGCCGTCGGCAACGATCTGTCCCTCGTCGATCAACAGCAGCCGGTCGCAATAGCGCGCTGCGAGCGTCAGATCGTGAAGCACCGCGATCACCAGTGCGCCGCCCGCAGCTTCGGCGCGCAGCATGTCCATGACGTCGATCTGATGCCCGGGATCAAGGCTGGCGAGCGGTTCGTCGGCGATCAGCGCGGGCGCCTCAACTGCGAGCGCGCGCGCGAACAGCACGCGCGCGCGCTCGCCGCCCGACAGTTCGGTCGCGATCCGGTCACGGAGATCGAGAACGTCGGCGCGCTCCATCGCGCGTTCGATCGCGGCGGTGTCGGCGTCGGCAATCCGCGACATCGGCGCGAGGTGCGGCAATCGCCCAAGTCCGACAAGCCGCTCGACGGTGAGCGGCCAGTGCAATGTCTGCCCCTGCGGCACATAGGCGATCCGCCGCGCAAGATCGCCGCGCGGCATCGCGGCGACGTCGATGCCGTCGACACGCACCTGCCCGGTAGCGGGCACGAGCGCGAGGATCGCGCGTGCCAGCGTCGACTTGCCCGCACCGTTCGGGCCGACGATGCCGGTTAGCGTGCCGGGGCCGAATTCGGCATCAATGTCGCGAACGACGGCGCGGCGGCCCAATGTAACGCCGACATGATCGAGGACGAGCGTCACCATATCCTTCGCTCCCGCATCAGGTGGAGCAGGAAGATCGGCACTCCTAGAAAGGCGGTGACGACCCCCAGCTTCAATTCATTCGTTGTCGGGATGATCCGCACGCCAAGGTCGGCCAGCGCCAGCAGCGCCGCGCCGCCGATCGCCGAGGGCAGCAGGATCGCCGACGGACTGCGGTCGGTGAGCGGGCGGATCAGGTGGGGCACGATCAGTCCGACGAAACCGATCGCCCCTGATACGGCGACTGCACCCCCGACACCGATTGCAGTTCCGATGAGCAGGCGTAGCCTTGTCTTGCGAAGGTCGGTGCCGAGTGCCTGCGCCGCGTCCTCGCCGAGCGTCAGCGCATCGAGCGCGCGGCCGTCCCACAGCAGCATGGCGGTGCCGATCGCGATACAGGGCAATGCGATCCACACATGGTCGAACGACCTGTTCTCCAGACTGCCGAGCAGCCAGGTCATGATCTCCATCGCCGCGAACGGGTTGGGCGACAGATTGAGCGCAAGGCTTGTCCCGGCGACCGCGAGCGTCCCGACCGCGATCCCGGCAAGGATCAATGTCAGCGGGCTTTCGGCTTTGCCCGACAGAATGAAGAGAAGCACCAGCGACAGCAGAGCGCCGCCGGTGGCGAGCAGCGGCAAGACGATCGGATGGATTTCTGCGAGCCCGAAATAGATCGCCGCGACGCCGCCGAGCGCGGCCGCGTTCGAGGTGCCGAGCACCGACGGTTCGGCGAGCGGATTGCGTAAATAGCCTTGCAGTGCCGCCCCCGCTAGCCCGAGCATCGCGCCCACGGCGAGCGCAAGCAGAGTGCGCGGCAGGCGCAAATCGAACAGGATGATCGTCGCAACCTTGTCGCCGTCGCCCGTCGCAGCGGCGAGCAAGCGGGCGACTGACAGGTCGACCGCGCCGAACAACAGCGACCCGACGGCGGCGGCGAGCGTGAGCGCCGACAGTGCGGTGATCAGCGACCAGCGGGGCAGCGCGAACCGGCTCATGAGCGTTTTCCCTCCAGCCGCGCGATCTGCTCGACGATGCTGCGCGCCGCCGTCGTGTAGGCGGGGCTGCCGCATACGGTCCAAGCCTGCGGTATACTGATCCGCGGAATGTCCTTCAAAGCCGGATGGTGCAGCATTTCGCTCCCTTGATCGGTGACCTTGTCGGTGGCGCTCTCGACGATCAGAAAGTCGGGCTGTGCTGCGACCATCTCTTCGAGGCTGAGCTGCGACAGCGGCGGTTTTCCGAGCTTGCTCGCGAGATTGACGAGCCCGACGCGCGTCATCAACTCGTCGATCAGCGTGCCGGTGCCCGTCATATAGCCGCGGCGTTGGTAATATGCGGCGACCCGGCCGCGACCGGGCTTTGGCAGTCCGGCAAGCTCACGTTGCATCCGCGCGACCAACGCCGTTCCGCGTTCGGGATGACCAACGGCCTCGGCGGTTTCATCGATCGAGGTGTAGATTTCATCGAGCGTGTTCGCAGTGGCGAGGTCGAGCAGCGGATAATCTTGTTCGGGCAGCGCACGGAGCGCGGCGCTGCGGCTCGCCGGCATCCCGACGATCAGGTCGGGCTCGATCGCCAATATCTGTTCGGCCGAGTTGCTGAGAAGCCGAAGCCCGCGCGCCTTCGCCGCCTCGCCCGACATTTCGGCATCGGTCGCATTATGCGTGAGCCCGGCGATCTGACCCCGGTCGGCGAGCGCCAGCACGAGCTGGTCGGCGCACAGGTTGATCGACACGATCCGCTGCGGAACGGCGGGCGCCTTTACCGCCGGGGCGCCGCTTGTCGCCCACAGCGCTCCCGCACCGCCGAGCAGAAACGCCGCGGCGAGCAAGGCGCGCGCCGACATCAAAATTCGATGCCCCGCTGCGCCTTCACATTCTGCTCGCGGAACGGATGCTTCACCTGCGCCATTTCAGTCACCAGATCTGCCGCGTCGATCAGCGACTGCGGTGCATTGCGGCCGGTGATGATGACATGCGTCATATGCGGTTTGGCCGCGATCGCTTCCAGCACTTCGTCGACCGGCAGATAATCATAGCGCAGCACGATGTTGAGTTCGTCGGCGACGACCATCGCATAAGATGGATCCGCGATCATCCGCTTGACCTCTTCCCACGCTTCGCGCGCGACCGCGATATCGCGCGTTCGGTCCTGCGTGTCCCACGTAAAGCCTTCGCCCATCGGCTTGAACTCGATCAGGTCAGGAAAGCGGTCGAACACTGCTTTCTCGCCCGTCGCCATCGCGCCCTTTACAAATTGCACGACGCCGACTTTCATGTCGTGCCCGATCGCGCGGATCGCCATGCCAAGCGCGGCCGACGTCTTGCCCTTGCCGGGGCCAGTGTGGACGATCACCAGCCCCTTTTCGACCGTCTTTGCCGCGACCTTCTTGTTCTGCGCGGCCTGGATCTTCTTCATCTTCGCCGTGTGCTCGGCGTCGGTGCGCGCTTTCATCAGAAGCTCACGCGAACGCCGCCATAGGCGGCGCGGCCATAGACGCCATAGCCAGAGGCGGTCGCATAATCGGC
>JAURVS010000112.1 GCA_030655355.1 Sphingopyxis sp. | reverse complement strand
CCGCCGCGCGTGAGGATGCGGTGGACGTCGGCCACCATCGAAGCGGTCCAGCGCATATTATAATCATGCGCAAGCTGCCCTGCCGAGCCTGCGAGACAGTCGTCGAAATATCGTTGGACCGGCTCGGACCAATAGCGACGGTTCGACGCGTTGATCGCAAACTCGCGGTTCGTGTCGGGGATCGTCATCGCCGCGTCGGTCAGGATGAACGAGCCGATATCCCGATCGAGAGTGAAACCCGCGACTCCCTTGCCCAAGGTCAGAATCAGCATCGTCTGCGGACCATAGATGGCGTATCCGGCGGCGATCTGATTGCGCCCGACTTGGAAAAAATCTTCTTCTTCAACGTCGCGACCAAGCGACGCCTCGGGGGCCTTCAACACCGAAAATATCGTGCCGACCGACAGGTTGACGTCCACGTTCGACGACCCGTCGATCGGATCGAAGACGAGCAGATAATCGCCTTTCGGATAATGGCTTGGCACGGCACGGATAAACTCCATTTCCTCCGATGCCAGCGCCGCAAGCTGACCGCCCCATTCATTCGCCTCGAGGAAAATCTCGTTCGCAATGACGTCGATCTTCTTCTGTACCTCGCCCTGAATATTCTCGGTCGGCAGGCTGCCGAGCGCGTCACCGAGCGCTCCCTTGCTGACGCGGTGGCTGATCGATTTGCACGCGCGCGCGACGAGTTCGATCAGCAGTCGTAGGTCGGCCGAGACATCACCCAATCGTTCAGCTTCAATCAGATATCGCGACAGGGACTTTCGGCGCATGGACGACTTTCCTTGATCGGCGCGCCGGTGTCGGCGCAATGAACGGACATGGACAGCCGCCCGGACTAATCAGCCCTCAAAAAATCGCTTCGCGAACGGTAGTGGGAGCCGCTTGACGGCGGCGAGCAAAACGCGCCGTCAGCCAGCGGCGAAGCGGGCGGTCATAGAGGATGAAGACGGCGTAGGATATGATCAGCGTAGCGGGCAGGATGAACAGGCCGTTGAGAAGCGGGTTTGCAGTAAATCCGATCCCCAGCGTCTTGCACGCGCCGCTCATCGTCCAGATCAATGGAATGTGCAGCGCGTAGAGCGGGTAAGAAAGGTCGCCGAGAATTTTGTCGATCCGCGTCAGCGGACCCGATTGTACCACCTTGGTGCCGGCGGCGATGATATAGGGAAATACGATCGCGAGCAGCGCCATGACGGCGAGCGGGGGAAGGATTGCGCGGGGCAGCGCCAGCGTCGCGACGAGCAGCAACGCGAGCCAGCGGCCGGCAGGAAACGCCAGATCGGTTATGCGATCGCGCCACCGGAAGATGATCATGCCGAGAGCGAAGGAAAAGGCGACGCGGCTGAGCGCGTGGATGTAGCCGGTAGGGCTGTCGCCTGCAGCCGATCGAGGATCTACGGCTCCAAAAGTCGCCGCTGCCCAAGCATAGCAGCCAACGGCCGCGATAACCGCGATTGCAGCCAGTCCCGAAGTGCGGACGCGATAGAGGATCAACCAGAAGGCAAAATAGGCAAGGAACTCGAAATGCAGCGACCAGAGCGCGTTATTGAGCGGAAAGTAGGTCGAGACGCCGCCGCTCAGATCGAACGGGATCATCGCCAGTCCGCCGACCAATTGCGCCATGAGCGTCGCATCGACCGCGTTCCCGCTCTCCTGAAATGAGAGCATCGCGAACCGCATGAAGCCGAGCAATACCCCAGCGGCAATCATCGGATAGAGGCGAATGAACCGCTGGCGAATGAATTGCGCCGACTTGCCATCGGCGATCAGCCGTCTCTCATAAGCGAGCGCAACGACAAAACCGCTGAGAATGAAAAAGAAATCGACCGCGAGGAGTCCCGATCCGAACAAGGGCTTTCCATGGCCTTCGAACCAATGGAGCAGCATTACCATGATCGCAGCGACACCGCGCAAGCCGTCGAGGAAGATATAATGTTGTTTGGTCGAGACCGGGCTATCGGCCATCGGATCGCTCCGACGCGAACGGATAGTCGGCGTTGTCAGCGTTGAATTGCGTGATGCCCATGGTCCGTCACTCCGGCGACTCGTCACCTCACAAACGTGACATCATTTCGCAGTTGCAGCAATTTATCTTTTCGCACTTGCACAATTTTTGGAGCGGGGACGAAAGAGCTTGAAATGGGCGGTTTGGAGAAAAATTCCGGCGAACTTCCCTAGCGTTTCCAACCAGAAATCTGGGTGCGTCAGATATGTTGCAAAGCAGCAAAATACGAGGCATGATCGCGTCAAATACAAGGACGGGAGAGAATGTCGCCTTACCAGGGGAGCGACAATGAATGTCTTTGTGACCGGCAGAACAGGAACCTATTTCAACCGCAGCGTTTGCTACAGGCGTGCGACTGGGTGCTGGCTCATGGCGCGGCGAGCGCAGGCGATACCCGTCGGATATCGAGGGGCATGACCGCGTCGGCGAGCCCGGTTGACGCATTTGCCGAAGAGCCGTTGCCGCAACGTATGCGCCGTTTTCGCGAAGAAAGCGGGCTGAGCCGCGCGGAACTGGCCGATCGCACCGGACTGAGCAGGCCAACTATCTGGGCATGGGAGGCGGGGAAAAGCCGGCCGCGGCAAAGCAATCTGGAAACATTGGCGCACGCGCTCGGCATCTCAGCGCAGGAACTGATCGGTAAGGATCAGAGCGAAGCGATCCGGCGCGAAATGGACGCGATGGGATTGTCGGCCTGGCACACCGTCGGCATCCCCGCCGGTGAGGGCAATGCGCACAGATTGAGCGTTCTTGTCTATGCAGCCCAATTGGTGATTGCGGCGATAGCGGGCGTCGATGCTCGCGACGTGCGGATTTCGATCAAGCGCTGATCCTGCAATCGGATGCATGGCTGGCGCCCGAACCTCCCGAAACGATAGTCGAAGGCGGCAACGACGGCGCCCAAATAAACCGTCTGTCACCGCCTTCGTGGGGAGCGATCCCGCTGACGGCACGGTGCCTTAATAGCAGCCGCGAGCGCCAAGTATTGCGGGGATCGTCTTCGCGCAGATTTCGATGTTCGAGTGAAGATTGCGTGTCTGGACATAGCGCACGTCGAGCGCGACGCGTTCGTCATAGGTCGTGTCATTGCGTCCGCTGATCTGCCACAAGCCGGTCAAGCCGGGACGTACCGAGCAATAATATCGGAAGCTGCGGCCATATCGCGACACTTCGCCCGCGACGATCGGCCGAGGTCCGACGACGCTCATCTGGCCGGCCAGAATGTTGAAGAGCTGCGGCAATTCGTCGAGACTGGTTTTGCGGAGGAGACCACCGATAGCGGTGATCCGCGGGTCTTTACGCAGCTTCTGGTCCGAGGCCCATTCGCGCGCGGCATTGTCATCGGTCGCGAGCAACGCCGCCAAGCGTTGTTCGGCATCGGCGGCCATCGACCGGAACTTCATGCACGGAAAGCTCTTGCCGTCCTTTCCGATCCGCTGCTGAACGAACAGCGCGGGGCCCTTGTCGGTGGCCTTGATGATGACGAAGATGAAAAGGAGGAGGGGGAGGAAAAGCAGAAGCGCAAAAAGGCTAATCGCGAAGTCGAACAGCCGGATGATCGCATCTTCGGCTTCGTCACGATCCCAAAGACCGATGTCGACGGACTTTTTCGCCTGCGGATGATGGAGCGCCCCGAGAACCGAATCCCCGAAGTGCTCGACGCTCGACCGTGGCAGATCTGCGATACTCATCGGACTGTCGAGTGACATAAACGATCCCCTGTCGAAGATGGCGCTATGCTAGAGTCCGCTCCCAAACCTTTTTTATGTCGACTGTTTTTCCTTACCGACTGCGCCAAGTCTATGGGAAGCAAGGCGACCGTCAACATTTTTTTGCGCTGCAACATAATCTGATCGCGCTGCGCCGACGAATACATGGATTTCCGGGACCAGCTGCCCCATTTCGAAGCAAGTGACATCATCAGAACACCCGCTCGGGGATGCGAATCGTATCGCCGGGCTGGACTGGGGTACCACCGTCGACGCGATAGAGCTTTTCATCGGTGTCGGTTTTGTGCCGGATAAACACCTTTTTCTGGGTGGCACGATAGGAAAAACCACCCGCTCGCGCGACCGCGCTGAAGATCGTCAGACCGTCGACAAACGGATATTCGCCGGGCTTCCCGACTTCGCCGAGGATATAATATGGGCGATAATTGGTCACTTCGACCACCACATTCGGATCGTTGAGCAACCCGTCGCCAAGCGATTTCGTCAGTTTCGCTTCGAACTCGCTGATCGAAAGGCCCGCGGCCGATATTTCGTCGACGAGCGGAAAGCTGATCTTTCCTTCACCGTTGACGGGATAAACACCGCTCAGTCGCTCCTCGCCATAAACGGTGATCTTCAACTGATCACCGCTGCCGAGCCGGTAGACCGCCTGCTCCGGCGTGATCGCCAGCGTCGGCAACGCGCCCGCCGAAGTGCAAGCGGACAGCAGCAACGCACTGGCCAGGATCATTTGTCGCATCATTCGCTTGTCTCCCAATCACCCGTTCATGTTTGATGGGCTTCGAAAATTTTCGCTGCCGCAACTTCTTGCGACGAACATCCGGGTCCCCTTTGTGGGGGCCACGCGCGCGGGATCGCCCGTCACTACGCAATCGCCGGGCCCCGCCACGCCGTCGTCGGTCGCGAGAGCGCCTTCGAGCGGCACAATATAATAAGGGCCCCGCCCACCGAGCGCCGGGATAGCCTCATGCGCGATCGACAGGTTGAATTTGGATCCGTCGACCAGCGACACAGGCGTGTCGAGCGAGATGTGCCGTCGCATCGCGTCAGGGTAGGGGCGGGCATTCGCCACATCGATCCCGCGTTCGAGATGCAATTCGCGT
>JAURVS010000186.1 GCA_030655355.1 Sphingopyxis sp. | reverse complement strand
AAGCGGCGGACGGGCGCAACGGAGATATTTGATGTCGAATTCGATCCTTTCGCTTCCTGCCCCGCGCGCGCGCCTCGTCGTGCTCGGCCTCGCCGTCGCGCTTGCCACCAGCGGCTGCTCGCAGCTCAAGGGGCGACAGGGTTATGTCGTCGATCCGGCGCTGACCGAAGCGATCACGCCGGGAGTGGACAACCGGGAGTCGGTCGAAAAGACGCTCGGCCGCCCAACCTTTGTTGGCCAGTTCAGCAACAATGAATATTATTATGTGTCGCGTGAAACGCGCCAGCTTGCTTTCGCCAAGCCACGCCCGGTCGATCAACAGGTGCTCCGCGTCCGCTTCGATCCCGCAGGTAATGTTGCCGCGGTCGATCGCACGGGGCTCGAATTGGTGAGCCGGATCAGCCCGTCGGGTGACAAGACGCCGACGCTGGGTCGGAGCCGCAGTTTCTTCGAAGATATTTTCGGCAATATCGGTTCAGTCGGCGCTCCGGGCGCGGGTGCACCCGGCGGACCGTAGTCGCGACTTTTATCGACGGGATAAAGAAGCGGCGGCGCCTTGGGCACCGCCGCTTTTTCTTATTGCGCGATCCCGCCTGCCGCGAGCACCGCGAGGGTGACGAGATCCGATGCGGTCGATGCCATGGTTGCGACCTGCACGGGCTTTTCCATGCCGATCAGCATCGGGCCGATCACCGCGCCACCGCCGAGTTCGCGCAGCAGCTTCGCCGACAGATTCGCCGACTGCAGACCCGGCATCACCAGCACATTCGCAGGTCCCGACAGACGGCAGAAGGGATAGTTTTTCATCACCTTCTCGTTCAGCGCCACATCGGGCGCCATTTCGCCTTCATATTCAAATCCCGGATTGCGCGTGTCGAGGATCGATACGGCGTCGCGGATATTGTCGAGCCAGCTTCCCGGCGGATTGCCGAAGGTCGAATAGGAGAGGAAGGCGACACGGGGTTCGTGGCCCATGCGCCGTGCCACCTGCGCGGTGCGTTCGGCGATATCGGCGAGCATCTCGGCCGTCGGGCGCTCGTTCACCGTCGTGTCGGCCATGAAGATCGTGTGATGCTGATCGACCAGGACATGTATGCCGAACGGCGTCTTGCCCTCGGCATGATCAATCACGCGGCGCACTTCGCGCATCGACTGTGAATAGGTGCGCGTCGTCCCGGTAATCATCGCATCGGCTAGGCCCAGCTTGAGCAGCAGCGAGCCAAAGATGTTGCGGTCGCGGTTGACCATGCGCTCGATGTCGCGGCGCAGATAGCCGCGGCGCTGGAGCCGCTGATACAGCATCTCGACCATCTCGGGCACATGCGGCGAATTGACGCTGTTGTGGACTTCGAAACTGTCGGGATCGGAGACCCCCATGTCTTTCAGCTTGTCGCGCAGCCCTTCGCGTCCGACGAGCACCGGCGTGCCATAACCGCCGTCGCGGAACTGAATCGCCGCACGGAGGACGACTTCTTCTTCGCCCTCGGCAAAAACGACGCGCTTCGGATTCGCACGCGCCGCTTCATATGCCAGCGTCAGCACCGATGTCGTCGGGTTGAGCCGCGCGCGCAATTGCGTCCGATACTCGTCGAGATCGGCAATGGGGCGCTGCGCCACGCCTGTCTGCATCGCCGCCTTTGCCACGGCGGCAGGCACGATTTCCATCAAGCGCGGGTCGAAGGGCGAGGGAATGATATATTCGGGACCGAAGCTGGACGCGCGCCCACCATATGCCGCCGCCACTTCTTCAGGCACTTGCTGGCGCGCGAGGTCGGCGATCGCATAAGCCGCCGCGATCTTCATCTCTTCGTTGATGGCCGTCGCGCGCACGTCGAGCGCGCCGCGGAAGATGAAGGGGAAGCACAGCACGTTGTTGACCTGGTTCGGATAGTCCGAGCGGCCTGTTGCGATGATCGCGTCGGGCCGGGCGGCGCGTGCCTCGGGCGGCGAGATTTCGGGGTCTGGGTTCGCCATTGCGAAGATGATCGGCGCGGGCGCCATATCTTTCACCATCTCGGGCTTCAGCGCGCCTGCGGCGGAAAGGCCAAGGAACACATCGGCGCCGACCAGCGCTTCGGTGAGGTCGCGCGCTTCGGTCGGCACCGCATGCGCCGACTTCCACTGGTCCATACCCTCGATACGGCCCTGATAAATCGTGCCCTTGCGGTCGCACATGATGACATTTTCGTGCCGTACGCCCATCGCCTTGATCAGCGCGGTACACGCGATCGCGGCGGCGCCAGCGCCGTTGACGACGACCTTCACCGTCGCAAGGTCGCGTCCGGTGAGGTAACAGGCGTTGATCAGCCCTGCGGCGGTGATGATGGCGGTGCCGTGCTGGTCATCATGGAACACCGGGATGTTCATGCGTTCCTTCAGCGCGGCTTCAATGATGAAGCAATTGGGTGCAGCAATATCCTCAAGGTTGATGCCGCCGAAGGTTGGAGCGAGCAGTTCGACCGCCTCGATGAAGCGCTGGGGGTCTTCGGTATCGACCTCAAGGTCGATCGAGTCGACATCGGCGAAGCGCTTGAACAGCACGGCCTTGCCTTCCATTACCGGCTTCGAGGCGAGCGCTCCCAGGTTGCCGAGCCCGAGGATCGCGGTGCCGTTCGAGATCACGGCGACCAGATTGCCCTTGATCGTATAATCATAGGCCTTGGCGGGATCTTCGGCGATCGCTTTGACGGGGACGGCAACGCCGGGCGAATAGGCAAGGCTGAGGTCGCGCTGCGTCGCCATCGGTTTCGATGCGACGATCTCGATTTTCCCGGGCCGACCATATTCGTGGTAAAGCAGAGCCTCGCGGTCCGAAAATTGCACCTTGCTGCCGCTGTCCATCATTTATCCTCTCAACTGATCCACAAGATGCATGCCCGAGCCCATTCCCTAACGTCGCCTTGGCGAAATGGAACCGCGAATCTCGCGGGCGCCTTGCCACAGCCCCATATCCATCCCTAAGCAGTCATATGCCTGTCACTGCCCGCTCCGCTGCAAATTCCGACGCTCCCGCACCTGCCGCGACGCCGATGATGACGCAATATTGGTCGCTCAAGGCCAAGGCGGGCGATTGCCTGCTTTTCTATCGCATGGGTGACTTTTTCGAGTTGTTTTTCGACGACGCCAAGGCCGCAGCGGCGACGCTCGACATCGCGCTCACCTCGCGCGGCGAATATGACGGGGCGCCAGTGGCGATGTGCGGCGTGCCTGTTCACGCCGCCGAATCCTATCTCGCACGGCTGATCCGCGCCGGGCACCGCGTCGCGATCGCCGAACAGATCGAGAGCCCTGCCGAAGCGAAAGCGCGCGGCGGATCGAAAGCGCTTGTCGCGCGCGATATCGTCCGTTTCGTCACTGCGGGGACGCTGACCGAGGAAAGCCTGCTCGAAGGACGCAGCGCCAACCGCCTCGCCGCACTGGCGCAGATCGGCAATGACGGCGAAGTTGCGATTGCCGCCGCCGATATTTCGACCGGACGCTTCGAGGTCGTCGCGGTGCCCGCAGCCGCGGTCGATACCGAACTCGCGCGGCTCGCACCGTCGGAGCTTCTGCTCAGCGAGGCGGCGGGCGAATTGCCGATTTCCTCGGCGCGTCAGATCGTCCGTCGTCCGTCGGGGGATTTTTCCAGCACCGCGGCGCAAAAGCGGCTCGAAACCTTTTTCGGTGTGCAGACGCTCGACGGCTTCGGGCAATTCGGGCGCGGCGAGATAGCTGCCATGGGCGCGCTCGTCGCTTATCTCGATCATGTCGGGACGGGCGGGCCAACCTTCCTTCAGTCGCCGGTCCATCACCTTGCCTCGGGCCGCATGGCGATTGACGCCGCGACGCGCGAAAGCCTCGAACTCGTCCGCACGATGGCGGGCGCACGCGACGGCAGCCTGCTCGGCACCATCGACCGCACCGTCACCGCGTCGGGCGCGCGCCTTCTCGCCGATGATCTGGCGAGCCCGCTGACCGACAAGGATGCCATTCTCGACCGGCTCGACCTCGTCGACGGGCTCGCGCGCGATGCCTTATGGCGCGGCGAGCTCCGCGCGGCCCTGCGCGCGCTGCCCGACGCTGGACGCGCGCTCGGCCGCCTCGTCGCCGGACGCGGGGGGCCGCGCGATCTGGCACAGCTGCGCGATGCGCTCGGCGGCGCGCGGTTGCTGCGCGAGCGGCTCGCGCGCCGTGCCGATCTGCCGCCCTTGCTCGCGCGCCTGCTGCCCGGCCTCGACGGCCATGGCACGCTCGTTGACGAACTCGGCCGCGCGCTGATCGAGACGCCGCCCGTCGACGCCGCGCAGGGCGGCTATATTGCCGAGGACTATGATCATGCGCTCGACGCCTTGCGCGAGACCGCGCGCGACGGGCGCAAAGCGATCGCACAACTCGAAGCGGGCTATCGCGATCGCACCGGCATCGCCTCGCTCAAGATTCGGCACAATGGCGTCCTCGGCTATCATGTCGAAGTCCCCGCAAAGCACGCCGATGCGCTGATGGCGCCCGAATCGGGCTTCACCCACCGCCAAACGCTCGCGGGCGTCGTGCGTTTCAATTCATCGGACCTCCACGAAGCCGCAAGCCGGGTGACGCAGGCAGGGGTCCATGCCGTCGCCGCCGAAGCCGCGCATCTCGAATCACTCACCGAAGCCGCCGTCGCACGGCGCGAGGCGATCGCTGCATCGTGCGACGTGCTCGCACGGATCGACGTCGCCGCCGCGCTTGCCGATCATGCGATGAGCCATAATTGGTGCCGCCCCGATCTCGCCGATACCCCGTGCCTCGACGTCACCGGCGGCCGCCATCCGGTCGTCGAGGCGGCGCTCGCAAAATCGGGCGACCGCTTCGTGCCCAACGATCTTTCGCTTTCTGAGCGCGATCGGCTGTGGCTCGTCACCGGCCCGAACATGGGCGGCAAGTCGACCTTCCTGCGCCAGAATGCGCTGATCTTCGTGCTTGCGCAGGCGGGTGGGTTCGTCCCTGCGGCATCGGCGAAGCTCGGGCTCGTCGACCGGCTGTTCAGCCGCGTCGGGGCAAGCGACAATCTCGCGCGCGGGCGTTCGACCTTCATGGTCGAGATGGTCGAGACCGCCGCGATCCTCGCGCAGGCGACGCCGCAAAGCTTCGTTATCCTCGACGAAGTCGGACGCGGCACCTCGACCTATGACGGGCTCGCGCTCGCCTGGTCGGTCGTCGAGGCAGTGCATGAGGTCAACAAATGCCGCTGCCTCTTCGCCACCCATTATCACGAGCTCACGCGGCTCGCCGAAACGCTTAACGCGCTCTCGCTCCACCATGTCCGCGCGCGCGAATGGCAGGGCGATCTGGTGCTGCTCCACGAACTCGCCGATGGCCCGGCGGACCGCAGCTACGGCCTCGCGGTCGCGCGCCTCGCCGGGGTTCCCGCGGGCGTCGTCAAACGCGCCGAAGCCGTACTCGCCAAGCTTGAGGCGGGGCGCAAGAAGACGGGCGGCCTCGCCGCAGGCCTCGACGATCTACCACTCTTTGCCGCGACGCTTGCCGAAGCCCCCGCCGCGGTGAAAGATACGCTTCGCGACGCGCTTGGTGCGATCGATCCCGATGCGCTGGCCCCGCGCGAGGCGCTTGATGCGCTCTATGCGCTGAAGCGCCTGATGGCAGACGAAGCATGAGCAACCTGTTCGACAATCTCGACCAGCGCCGCGCGATCATCGACCGGCGCGATCTCGCGGCCCAGCTCGATGCGATCGCCGCCGACACGTCGGACACCGGCGCGCGCCGCCGCGCGATGGTTGCGCTGCTCAAGGGCGCGCTCGACGACGGCCGCGCCGAGATCGAACGGCGGTTGCTCGACCGGCCGTCGTCGGGCCGTGTCGCCGCGAGCGCGATGGCCTTCCTCATCGATCAGATTGTCCGGCTGAGCTACGACTTCACCACTGGCCATCTATACCCGTCGGGCAATCGGTCGGCGGGCGAGCGGATCACGCTGATCGCGGTCGGCGGGTACGGCCGCGGCGAAATGGCGCCGCAAAGCGACATCGACATCGGCTTTCTCACGCCGTTCAAACAGACTAGCTGGACCGAGCAGGTCATCGAGGCGCAGCTTTATACCTTGTGGGATCTCGGGCTGAAGGTTGGCCATTCCAGCCGCTCGCTCGACGAGATGGTTCGCGCGGCAAAGGAGGATCTGACGATCCGAACCGCGCTGCTCGAAGGGCGCTTCATCTGGGGCGACCGCGACCTTTATGATCAGGCGTCGGCGCGTTTCGATGCGGAAGTCGTCGCGGGCAATGCGCGCGCCTTTGTCGCCGACAAACTTGCCGAGCGCGACGAGCGGCACAAGCGCATGGGCGATTCGCGCTATGTCGTCGAACCCAATGTGAAGGAAGGGAAGGGGGGTCTGCGCGACCTCCACACGCTCTTCTGGATCGGCAAATTCATTCATCGCGTCCGCACCGTTCCCGAACTCGTCGACGCCGGGCTCATGTCAGGTCGCGAACTGCGGCAATTCGAACGCGCCGAAAACTTCCTGCTCGCCGTCCGCTGCCATCTCCACATTCTCGCGGGGCGCGCCGAGGACCGGCTGACTTTTGATTTTCAGCGCGAGATTGCAGCGCGAATGCATTTCGCCGAGCGGCCGGGAAAGAGCGCCGTCGAGCGCTTCATGCAGCTTTATTTCCTCCACGCCAAAAGCGTCGGCGACGTCACTGGAACTTTCCTCGCGCATCTTGACGACCAGATGGCGGCGCGCGGCCGCCGCTTCCTGCCGACGATCCGACGGCGACCGGGGAAGCTCCATGGCTTCGTGCTCGATCGCGGACGGTTGGCGCTTCCGGGCGACGATTTCTTTCAGTCGGACCCGGAGCGGCTAATCGAAATTTTCGCGCTCGCCGACAAGCATGGCCTCGAAATCCACCCGCAGGCGATGCGGCAGGCTCGGCACGATGCCAAGCTGATCGAAACGCAGAATGTGCGTCGCTCCGCGCGTGCGAATGCGCTTTTCCTCGACGTGCTGACAAGCCCGCGCGATCCCGAAACGGTGCTGCGCTGGATGAACGAGGCGGGGGTGTTCGGTCGGTTCGTGCCCGACTTCGGCCGCGTCGTCGCGCAGATGCAGTTCGATATGTATCATCATTATACCGTCGACGAACATACGATCCGCGCGATCGGACTGCTCGCCGACATCGAACAGAATAGGCTGCAGGGCGATCATCCGCTGTCGACCGCGATCATGGATCAGATCCATTCGCGCCGCGTCATCTATCTTGCGGTGCTGCTCCACGACATCGCCAAGGGTCGCGGCGGCGATCATAGCGTGCTCGGTGCCGAACTGGCTTTGCGCGTCTGCCCGCGGCTCGGGCTGAACGACGCCGAGACCGAGACCGTGTCATGGCTTGTACGCTATCATCTGCTGATGTCAGCAACCGCATTCAAGCGCGACCTTGCCGACTTCAAGACGATCCTCGACTTTGCGCAGGTCGTGCAGAGCCCCGAGCGGCTCCGCCTGCTCCTCGTACTCACCGTCGTCGACATTCGCGCGGTCGGCCCCGGCGTGTGGAACAGCTGGAAACGCCAACTCCTCACCGAACTATACGACGCGGCCGAGGAAGTGCTGCGCCTCGGGCACAAGCAGCGCGGCCGCGAGGCGCGGATCGAAAGCAAGAAGGAGGCCGCCGCCGCCGCGCTCGGCAAGGATGAGAAAAGCTTCGCCAAGCTCGCGAAGCGCCTTCCCGAAAGCTATTGGATCGCCGAACCGGTCGAGGTCATCGCGGCGAACCTCACGCATATGCAGGAAGCGGGCAACAAGCCGCTGCATATCGCCGCCGTCCCCGACGAGGACCGCGGCGCGACCTTGGTGATGGTGCTCGCGGCCGACCATCCTGGGCTTTTCTATCGCATCGCGGGCGGCATCCATCTGGCGGGCGGCAACATCATCGATGCGCGCATCCACACGACGCGCGACGGGCTCGCGCTCGACAATTTCCTCGTCCAGGACCCGCTCGGCCGCCCCTTTGCCGAGGCAGGCCAGATCGGCCGGCTGACGCTCGCGATCGAGGATGCACTCGCCAACCGTCACAAATTGCTGCCGAAACTCGAAGCCCGCGCCTTGCCGCGTACCCGCGCCGAAGCGTTCCGCGTTGCGCCCAATGTCTTTGTCGACAACAAGGCCTCGAACCGCTTCACGGTGATCGAAATCAACGCGCAGGATCGCCCGGCGCTGCTCAATCAGCTCGCCTATGCGCTATTCCAGTCAAAGGTGACGGTGCATTCGGCGCATGTCGCAACCTATGGCGAGCGCGCAGTCGACACCTTTTATGTCACCGACCTGATCGGCGACAAGATCGACAGCCCGGCGCGCGTGAAAAGCCTCGAGAAACGCCTGCTCGAAGCCGCGACAAGTCAGAGCGAAGAGGCCGTCGCGGCTTAGCGCTCTACCCTTGAAATTCGTCATCCCGGGCTCGCCGGGGACCCGCCTGTCAATTGCCGCCGCAAAGACGGGCAGGCGCCGGGTCGACGATGATGGACAGGGCAATTGTTCCCTCCCTACAAGGGCGGGGAGTCGGTGCGGCAGACCGCCGTGTCAGCCGCCCGCTACCGCCGCCGTCATCGCCGCTGCCGCCGCCAGCACCCCGCCGTTGAACCGCTGCGAAATGGCCGCATCGGGAATCGCGTTGAACGCATGGATCGCCCCGGCATAGCTGTGCAGGTCGACGGGTACCCCCGCGGCGACCAGCCGCCGCGCATAATCGAGATTTTCGTCGAAGAAGAGATCGAGGCTGCCGGTCGCGATATAGGCGGGGGGCAGGTTCGACAGGTCGTCGGCAAGGCTCGGCGAGAACCAACCGCGCTGCGCGTCGTCGGCTTTATAATCGCCCTGCAACGCAGCCCAGCCGAAGCGATTGCTCGGGCGCGTCCAGATGAATTCGCCCGTGGTCGGATTTTCATACGGACAGGCATCGCTGCCGGTCCGGTGATCGAGCATGGGATAGGTCAGAAGCTGCCCCGCAATCGCCGGGCCGCCAAGGTCGCGCGCCATGATCGCCAGCGCCGCGGCAAGCCCGCCGCCCGCGCTTTCGCCCGCGACAACGAGCCGGCGCGCATTAAAGCCGTAGGCCTCGGCTTGCGCCGCGAGCCACGTCAACGCCGAATGGCAATCTTCCTGCGGCGCAGGAAACGGATGTTCGGGGGCGAGGCGATATTCGACCGAGGCGACGGGGACCCCGGCCGCCGCCGCGAGCGCGGCGGGCACCGACTGGATTTGCTGCGCCGACCCCATGACCATGCCGCCGCCGTGGATATGCAGGATTGCGCCCGCGCGCGGATCGGTCGTTTCGGGGCGGTAAAGGAAGACGGCAATGTCCGGCCCGCCATGGATCGACGGAACCATGATTTCTTCAGGGGCAATCGCCGGCGGCGGCAGGAAAGCATAAGTCTCCGCTGCCTTCGCGCGAAGCTCGGCGATCGGCGCCGAATCAAGATCGACGCGCGGGAAGAGATCGAGCAGCGGGGCAATCTCGCGATCGACCAAGTGACGGGTGCTCATGTCTTTCTCCCTTTGCGCAATTATAGGATCAGCCGCGCAGAACGGCTCCCGCTTTCGCCGCCGCGGCAACCACCTTGTCGGCGATGGCTTTCAGTTCGGCGTCGGTGAAGCTTTTTTCCTGCGGTTGGAGCGCGACCTCGACTGCAAGGCTCACCTGACCTTCGGGCACGCCCTGACCGGCAAAGCGGTCGAACAGCCGCGCATCGACGATACTTGCCTTGTCCGCCCCGCGGATCGCGCGAACCAGATCGGCGGCGCTCAGTGTCGTGGGCGCAAGGAAAGCGAAGTCGCGGCGCACCGATTGCAGCGCGGGCGGGGTGAAGGCGGCGCGTGCCGGGCCGCTCGCGCGCTTGGCGGGAATCGCATCGAGGAAAATCTGCACCGCCATCACCGGCCCGTCGACGTCGAAGGCGCGAGTGAGGAGCGGATGGAGCGCGCCGAATTCGGCAAGCACCGCTTTCGGGCCGAGGCGCAGTGTCGCTGACTGTCCGGGGTGCCAGATGCTGCCCGTCGTGACCGCTTCCATGACTTGCAAACGGTCGGCGGGCGCGCCCGCGGCTTCGAGCAGCGCCAGCGCCGCCGCCTTGGCGTCGAACGCGTCGAACGGTGCCGCCTTGCCCGCCTGCCAACCCCGCGCGCGCTTGTCGCCCGCCAGCAGCACCGCGAGCGTCGGATGCTCGGCGTCCGACAGGTAGCGGCGGCCGATCTCAAACAGGCGGATGCTGTCGGCGCCGCGATTCTGGTTGCGCTGCGCCGCGGCGAGCAGGCCGGGAAGCAGCGACGGGCGCATCACTTTCAGGTCTTCGCTGATCGGGTTGGCGAGCGTCCAGGCGCCGCCGCCAAAGGGCGCGGCATCGCTTTCGCTGATGAACGACCAGGTGACCGCTTCATCAAACCCGGCCGCAGCTGCGGCGCGGCGCAGGCGCCGTTCGAGCAACTGCTCTGCTGTTGCGGTCGGCTTCGCAACGCCATCGGTTCGCGGCAGCGGGACCGACGCGATCGCGTCGAAGCCAGTGATGCGCGTGACTTCTTCAACCACGTCGGGCGCGGCGTCCATGTCGCGGCGCCAGCTCGGTACGGCGACCTGCCAGCGGCCGCCCTGTTCGATGACCGAGAAACCCAATGCGGCGAGAATTTCCTTTTGCCGCTCGGGGGCGATCGCGATCCCGCCGAGCGTTGCCGACAGCGACGGATCATAGTCGATCGTCTTGACCTCGGCGGGCGGCGCGCCCGCACGGGTGACCGTTGACGGCGTGCCGCCACAGATGGCAAGGATATGGCCGGTGACGATCGCAGTCGCATCGTCGAGGAACGCCGGATCGACCCCGCGCTCGAAACGGCTGCGCGCGTCGCTGGTCAGCGCGAGCGCCTGTCCGGTCAGCGCGATGCGTTCGGGAGTGAAATAGGCAATTTCGAGCAGAACGTCGGTCGTCGTCTCGCTGCACCCGCTATGCTCGCCGCCCATGATCCCGGCAATGTCGTGAACGCCGCTGTCGTCGGCGAGCACGGTCATCGTGTCGGTGAGCGTATATTCCTTGCCGTTGAGCGCGGTCGCGGTCTCGCCAGCCTTCGCGCGGCGGGCAACGAGTGCGCCGGTCAGCTTGGCGCGGTCATAGATATGGCTCGGGCGGCCGAGGTCGAACATCACATAATTGCTAATGTCGACGAGCGCCGAGATCGAGCGCTGACCGACGGCTTCGAGGCGGCGGCGCATCCATTCGGGGGCGGTGCCATTGGTCACGCCCGCGATCGTGCGGCCGTAAAAGGCGGGGCAGCCTTCGATATCGTCGGTGCGAATCTCGGTCGTCGGTGCGCCTGCGCCAACGATCGTCGGAATCTCGAGCGGCTTCAGCGTTCCGAGCCCGGCGGCGGCGAGATCGCGCGCAATGCCGCGCACACCCATGCAGTCCTGCCGGTTCGGCGTGATCGAAATGTCGACCACCGGGTCGCCCGCGCCGCTATAATCGGCGAAAGGCGTTCCGATCGGCGCGTCGGCGGGCAGTTCGATGATGCCGTCATGATCGTCGCCAAGCTCGAGTTCGCGCGTCGAGCACATCATGCCGTTCGATTCGATGCCGCGGACCGCTGCGACCTTCAACTCCATGCCATTGGCGGGAACGACCGCGCCCGGCAGGCCGAGCACGCCGACGAGGCCGGCGCGCGCGTTCGGTGCGCCGCACACGACGGTCAGCGGCGCGCCGCCGTCGCCGAGGTCGACGGACAGCACCTGCAATTTGTCGGCCTGCGGGTGGCGTTCAGCGGTCAGCACCTTGGCGACGCGGAAACCCGCGAGCTTTTCGGCCGGTTTCTCGACGCCTTCGACTTCAAGACCGATGCGGTTCAAGGTCGCGACGACGTCGTCGACGCTGTAGTCGCCGTCCAGATGGTCACGGAGCCAATCGAGCGTGATCTTCATGCCGAAATCCCTCCGCTCAGCGTCGGGACACTCAGCGCGCCGAATCCGTAATGCGACAGCCAGCGAAGGTCGCCGTCGAAGAAGGCACGGAGGTCATCCATGCCATATTTGAGCATCGCGAGCCGGTCGACGCCGACGCCGAACGCAAAGCCCTGCCATTCGTCGGGATCGAGCCCGCAATTGGCGATCACTCGGCGATTGACCATGCCGCTGCCGAGCAGCTCCATCCACGCATGGCCATCATCGTCGCCACTGCCGCCGACGATGCGGCGGCCTTTTTCCTGTTTGTAGCCGACATCGACTTCGGCCGACGGTTCGGTGAAGGGGAAATAGCTCGGGCGCAGCCGCAACACGATGTCGTCGCGCTCGAAATAGGCCTTGAGGAAGGTTTCGAGCGTCCATTTGAGGTGGCCCATATGGATGCCGCGATCGATGACAAGACCTTCGACTTGGTGGAACATCGGCGTATGCGTCGCGTCGCTATCGCTTCGATATACGCGGCCGGGCGCTATGATCCTGATCGGAGGCGCTTTTTCCATCATCGTGCGGATCTGCACCGGCGATGTGTGCGTCCGCAACAACATCCGCTGCGCGGCACCTTCACCAACTTCCGGAAAATAGAAAGTGTCATGCATCGCCCGCGCCGGATGCGTCTCGGGAATGTTGAGCGCAGTGAAGTTGCGCCAATCGTCCTCGATCTCGGGACCCGTCGCGACGGCAAAGCCCATATCGGCGAAGATTTCGGCGAGCTCGTCCATCACCTGGCTAACCGGATGAACGCTACCGCGCGGCGCGACGTCGGCAGGCAGCGACATGTCGATCGCTTCGGCCGCGAGTTTGACGTAGAGCGCCGCGCCATCGAGCGCAGCCTTGCGTTCGGCAAGCGCTGCGGTGACCGTTTCGCGCAAGCTGTGGATTTCGGGGCCGCGCGCCTGCCGCTCTTCGGGAGTCATGCTGCCCAGCGTCTTGAGCAGCCCAGTGATGCTGCCCGCCTTGCCGAGCGCTGCGACGCGCAACGCTTCGAGCGCGCCTGCGTCGGCGGCTGCCGTTATGTCGTCCACCAGCCGGGTCTGGATGGCCTGAATATCGCTCATCGTCATTCGTCCTGTTCCGGCGGCGCTGGCGCTGCCGGCCTGTTTTCGCTTTCTATGGATACGGCGGCTGCCCGCGCGTCCGTGGCCTGCCGCTTGCACCGAACGCGCGGCGCAATCAAGCCTTGTGCCCGAAAACGGGGCTATTCAGCCGGTTTGTGCAGGCCCTGTACTGCGGCGCCTGCTGCCGCCGCGCGCGCAACCGCGGCGGCTCCCAAAATCGGCTTGGGCCGCGCGGCATAGTCTCGCGGGCTCATCCCCATGAAACGCTGAAAATCGCGCGTGAACTGAGCCTGGTCGTAATAATGATGATCCATCGTATCGATCCACGCCATCGACGGGTCAAGCATGAAGCGCGCGAGCGAGCGCAGGAAGCGCTGGCGGCGCAAAAGCAGTTTCGGCGAAAAACCGAAAGCGCGGCGGCTCAACCGCTCGATTGTTCGTTCGGAAAGCGAGAGCTTTGCCGAAAGGTCTGCGACGCTGGACAGATCATCGTCGACGAGCGCGCGATGCGCGGCAAGGATCGCAGGATCGTCAGGCGGAGCGTTCGCAAGCAGGGTACAGAAATGGCCGTCGATCAACGCAGCCGCGGCGTCGACATCATTTGCTTGCCGCAACGTCTCGAGGAGCGGCGTGAAGGGCGCGAAGGCCGGATGGGTCGAGCCGTCGATTGAGCGGTCGGCAAGCTCTTCAGCGGAGAGGGGAATAAATTTGGCCCATCCAATCGGCAGGATTCCGATTCCCCATGTACGCATATTGCCGACCGCGAAATGCGTCGATTGACTCGTCGGTCCGGTCGCGATGAAGCGCGGCATTTGCACCACCGGACCGCTACCTATGGCAGCGAGTGGCGGGTCGCCATCGACAAATCTGAGATTTGCCCATTCGGGATGGAGATAGTCTTCGACGCGATTGCCGTCGGATAGCGCGACCTCAGTCAGATAGATGGTGCTGATGTAAGGACGCAGCGCTGCCGACAGCGGAAAGAAGCGCGTCGCGACTCGCGTGCCGGTCTGGATCTGCGGAGATGCATCGCGTTGCGGCATATTGTCCCATTTTAACCGGCAAAGTTCATAAAAAACAATGGTGGGCTGCCATTCTGTGTCGGCTTCTTACAATTTTAAACGCGCCCGCTCCGCCATAGCTCCATCGCCTGCTCGTGGGGGGTGGGTGTGCGAGGGGAATATCGGGCGTGGCAGCGGCCGCTGCCTCCCGGTTTCGGCAAACGTCGACAGCGTCGCGCCAAAGGATGGGGATTTGGCGGGGACCTGAAATAGACGACTGATTTTCCAAGCTTCGTACCGGCCGTCAGCTTTCTGCGACCCACGGCTTTTCGGATCGGGCGGGGGGACGATGGTTTCTGCGGGAACCATTGTCGAGGCGGTGCGGAGCGAAAGCTCTGCGCCGCCTCTTCATTTGGTCGAGCAGATTGTTGGACGCCACGCAGCTGACGCAGAGACCAGCCAGCCGCTCGCCTTATCACCTTTCGAAATGCTGACGTGGCGCCCCCGGAAGTTCGCCTTCAAGTGACCGTTGCCAAGTGACGAACGCATAAAAATCATGCTCCATCGTGACGCCATGGCGTCTTTCAACTCGGTTCGCCGCACAATCCGCTCCAATTATCCATAGAAGCGAGCAACGGCCTTGCGGCGACTATGCATGTGCCAGAAAGGGCGAATCGACGCGGGGGCGGCTCATCAAAGGAGTAGGGTCATGCGTTCCGTTTCTTTTAGAAGTCCGAAAATATTGTTGCTCGGTATGCTTGCCGGGACAGCCACGATCAGCCTCGCCGTCCAGGCGCAAGAAGCACCGGAGCAACAAGAAGCATCCGGCGGTGACGTCATGGCGACAGTTTATGGTGAGGTTCCGCCTGATTTCTCCGAATTGACCAAGGGTCCCGAGATCCAAGGCATCATCTCGGCGCGCAGCGGCAATGTGATGCAGGTTACGACGGCCGACGGCAGCAGTACGCCGATCATCGTCGCAGGCGCGACCAAGATCAAATCGAGCGGCGGCTTCCTGGGACTCGACCGCGACAAGCTTCCGGCAGCATCGCTGCTCAACGGCCTGCCGGTCTCGGTACAGACGCTGCAGTGGAGTGGTGGCTTGGTCGCCAGCCAGGTCGAACTGAAAAGCAAGGACCTCAAAACCGCGACAATGATCCGTACCGGTACGGACCAGCGCTTTGCCGAACAGACCGCGGCAACCGAAGCACTGCGCGGCCGCGTGGGCGATATCGATCAATATAATGTCAAAAGCACGACGAACGTAAACTTCGACACCGGCAAGGCTGTTTTGTCGGCTCAGGCGCAGGCCGATCTTTGCGCTGCGGCTTCGCAGGCCGAGGGCATGGATAATGCGCTGCTGCTCGTCGTGGGCTACACTGACGCAACCGGAAGCCAGGAGTTCAACCAGGTTCTCAGCGAAAAGCGTGCCGGTCGTGTGGTCAACCATTTGCAGCAGGCGTGCGGCTGGAAGCCCTATCGGATGCTGACGCCGACCGGAATGGCCGAAGCCGATCCGGCCGCCGACAATTCAACGCCGGAAGGCAAGGCACAGAATCGCCGCGTTGCGGTGAACATCCTCGTCAGCAAGGGGCTCGACGGGTTGTAAGTATGGCTGCGGGGTGGGCTTTGCCCGCCCCGCTATCCTTCGGCGAAGAAAGCCGTTGCAGGCGGAAAGGCGATCAGCGGCCTTCTATGCGAACGCGCCAACGCTTTCGATAAATTTAATCACCGAAATCGGTTTCGACACATAGGCCTCGGCCCCGGCGGCGCGGATCTGTTCCTCATCGCCCTTTCCGGCATAGGCCGTGACCGCCATGATCGGCACCGCGCGTAAGGTCAGGTCCGCCTTCATCTGGCCGATCAATTCAAGCCCGCTGACGTGCGGCAGCTGGATATCCATGATGATCAGATCGGGCGATACTTCGCGCGCCTTAGACAGCGCGTCGCGACCGTCGCGGACCGGGTGTGCGCTATAGCCGTGGGCGTTGAGGAGGTCGCAGAACAGGCGCAGGTTCAGCTCATTATCCTCGACGACCAGGATGGTCTTGCCCATGTTATTTATGTTCCCCACCTTGCGTCCGCCGCTCGTTTAGGCGAATCGGCTGCACGACACAATTGCATCGCGTTGAAGGGACTTACGACTTGCACGATGGCGATGCCGGGCTCGCGCTTCAGGCGCTGGGCTGGATATTGAGCGACGAGCCGCGGGCCGAACGACTGCTCGGCTTGACCGGGCTCGCGCCTGACGAATTGCGCGCTTCGCTGGGTGAGCAGGCGACGCTCGCCGCAATCCTGTCGTTCTTGACCGCGCATGAGAACGACCTTGTCGCGTGCGCCGATGCGTTGCAAGTGCCGCCCGCTACCCTTGCTGCCGCGGCGCAGCGCCTCGAAGGATCCGCTTTATGAACCGCCCTCTCGTCATCACCGACTGCGACGAGGTGCTGATGCACATGGTCGTGCCCTTCGCCGAATGGGTCGACGCCGAACATGGCGTGATTTTCCGCATCGAGGATGCAAGTTTCGCGAATGCGCTCAAGCGCAAGGAATGCGGCACGCCGCTCGAGGCGGCCGAAGTGTGGCCGCTTCTCGACGGCTTCTTCCGCAAGGAAATGACGCGGCAATCTCCGATTGCGGGCGCCTTGGCGGCGATGGCCGCGATCGGCGCCGAGGCCGATATCGTCGTCCTCACCAATGTCGGTCCTGAACATCAGCAGGCGCGAGTCGAACAACTCGCGCTGCACGACTTTCATGCGCCGGTCATCGGCAGTCGTGGCGGGAAGGGCGAGCCCGTGCGCCGTCTGATCGAGCAATATAAACCCTCGGTTGCCGTGTTCATCGACGATCTTGCTGGTCATCATCATTCGGTCGCCGTCGAAGCGCCCGAAGTCTGGCGCCTCCACCTCGTCGGCGAACCGGCTATTGCCGACAAGATCGCAGCTTCGCCCTATGCCCATGCGCGAATCGACGATTGGACCTCGGCGCGCGAATGGATAATGGCGCGCCTCGCCGAAAACATCCCCGCCCCCGCGCCGATGACGGCGTAAAAAGGAATCATCATGGATATCATCGCCAAGCTAACCGAACTCGGCCACGAACTGCCCAGACCCGCCGCTCCGGTCGCCTCCTATGTGCCCGTCGTCGAGCAGGGCGGCCTGCTTTATGTGAGCGGCCAGCTCCCGTTCCGCGACGGGCAGGTCGTTACCGGCCGTCTCGGTGACGACACCGATATTGCGGGCGGTCAGGATGCCGCACAGCGCGTCGCGCTGATGATCGTGGCGCAGATCGGCCAAGCGTTGAATGGCGACTGGTCGCGCGTCGAGCGGATCGTGAAGCTTGGCGTGTTCGTCAACAGTTCGCCCGATTTCACCGATCAGGCCAAGGTCGCCAATGGCGCTTCCGATCTTTTCGAAACGCTGTTCGGCGAAGCGGGGCGCCACGCGCGCGCTGCGGTCGGCGTTGCGGTGCTGCCCCTCGGCGCCGCGGTCGAAGCCGACGCGATCGTTGCGGTGCGCCCGGCGTAACCGATGGCCGAGGCCGACCCGCCGGCGCGGACGATCTCGCTTGGAACTGGCGTCGCCGCGATCGACGCTGCTGCGTGGGACGCGTTGCACGATGGCGGCAACCCCTTTGTAGGCCACGCCTTTCTGGCGCTTCTCGAAGAATCGGGAAGCGTCGGTCCGGGGACTGGCTGGCAAGCGGCTCCGCTCCTCGTCGAGGATGACGGCGGTCGGCTGATGGCTGCGGCACCCGGCTATCTGAAATTGCACAGCCAGGGCGAATATGTCTTTGACCATGCGTGGGCCGATGCTTGGGCGCGCGCTGGCGGCGACTATTATCCGAAACTGCAGATCGCGGCGCCCTTCACGCCGGTGCCGGGGCCACGGCTGCTGGCGAAGGATGACAGCGACGCGATGCTGTTGCTCCGCGCTGCCGAAGCCGTGGTGCGACAGAATGGTTTGTCGTCGGCGCATGCCACCTTCGTCGCACCCGAACAGATGCCCTTGTTCGAGGAGGCGGGCTGGCTTGTCCGCCGCGACATCCAGTTTCATTTCGCCAATGCAGGCTATGCAAGCTTCGACGATTTTCTCGCGACGCTTACCTCGGCCAAGCGCAAGCAGCTTCGCAAGGAGCGTGCGCGCGCAGTCGAAGGGCTTCGAGTCGAAGCATTGACCGGCGATGCGATCCGCCCCGAACATTGGGACGCGATGTGGCTTTTCTATCAGGATACCGGCGCGCGCAAATGGGGGCAGCCCTATCTGACCCGCGAAGCGTTCGACCTGATGGGCGCGGCGATGGCGGAGCAGATCATCCTGCTGATCGCGTATGACGGCGACGAGCGGCCTGTGGCGGGTGCGCTGCACTTCCTCGGCGCCGACACCTTATATGGCCGATATTGGGGCTGTCAGATCGACATCCCCTATCTGCACTTCGAACTATGCTATTACCGTGCGATCGACATTGCGATCGAACGCGGCCTTTCGCGCGTCGAGGCCGGCGCGCAGGGCGGTCACAAGCTGGCGCGCGGATATGGACCCGTTGCAACCTGGTCGGCGCATTTTATCGCCGATCCGGGATTTCGCCGCGCCATTGCCGATTATCTCGAGCAGGAGCGGCAATCGGAAGCTGTCGAAATGGAATGGCTGGAAGGGCACACGCCCTTCAAGCGGAAGGATTAGGCGGCGAAACGGCGCGCAGCGGGACGGCGTGCCGTCTCGTCGAGCCAGGCGCGGGCCTGACGCTGCGCTTCGGCGATTTCGTCGCGAGACATTTCGTCGGACAGGTCGGCGCGGCATTGCTGGCCTTCGACATTGCCGCCGAGCGCAGCAAGATTGAACCATTTATGCGCCTGGATCAGATCGACATCAACACCGCCGGTCCCGGTAGAAAATGCAATTCCCAGATCGAAATAAGCGTTGGCGTCACCGCGAGCGGCGTCAAGCAAACGGCTCTCGATCAGATATTGAGCAGACTTCAGACTGTTGGCCATAAAACCCCCTGTCGCTTCCCCCCACAGGAAGCTTCTTGGGCTAGACTTGCGGTTTATGGTCAACAAAACGTTAACAGCGATGCCGTTTTCTTGTGGATAGCGGAACGAAATGGCGGAAATCCGGCCCTGTTGGCTTGATTAACCGACCGCGAGATTGTCGATTAATCGCGTTTTGCCCATCCGCGCCGCCGCCAGAAGCCGCGCGGGCTTCCGAAAAGCGCCTAATCTTTCAAGATTATCGGCATCGGCGAGCGCGACATAATCGACGCTGTCGAAGCCGCCAGCCACGATTGCAGCCTCGGCTGTAGCGAGCGCTTCTTTGATGTCGCCGCCCGCGGCGATCGCTTTCGCCGCGACGGCCAGCGCCTGCGGAAATGTGGTCGCGGCGGCGCGCTGCGCTTCGGAGAGATAGGCGTTGCGCGACGACAGTGCGAGGCCGTCGGCGTCGCGCGCAATCGGCGCGCCCAATATGTCGATCGCGAAATCGAGATCGCGCGCCATGCGGCGGATGATGGCGAGTTGCTGCCAGTCCTTTTCGCCGAAGATCGCAACGTCGGGGCGGACCTGATTGAACAATTTGGCGACGACGGTCGCGACGCCGTCGAAATGACCGGGTCGCGCAGCGCCGCAATAATCGGCGCCAAGTTCGGCAACCTCGATATGGGTGCTGTGCCCGCCGGGATACATGGTGCCGACATCAGGCGCCCAAAGCAGGGCTGTTCCTTGCTGCGCCAGCAGCGCAGCGTCGCGCGCCTCGTCCCGCGGATAGGCAGCGAAATCCTCGTTCGGGCCGAACTGAGTCGGATTGACGAAGATCGACACGACGGCATGGTCGGCGACCCGCTTGGCCATCCGGACGAGCGAAATATGGCCGTCGTGTAGCGCCCCCATCGTAGGGACGAGTGCGACGCTCTTGCCGCCCTGCTTCAGTGCCGTAACGGCACGGTGCAGCATCGCGATGTCACGGATGATTTGCACGCTCGGTCGCCCTCCGATATTGGCGCGACTATATCACTTCGCGCGTCGGCCGCCCATGCCGCGCAAACAGGAAAATCGCAACGCCCCATGACGACCTTAGCGACGAAGCCCGCACCGCACCGCATCATCTTTGCCAATGAAAAG
>JAURVS010000183.1 GCA_030655355.1 Sphingopyxis sp. | reverse complement strand
GCATCATGCCGCAGAAGGGACCCGGACCGATGCCCGCGAATTCGATGATCCTGATACCCTTTAGCGGTCCGGTCATAATGCTCTCCTGTCCCTGTCCGTCAGATGCGTTCGATGATGATCGCGGGCGCCATGCCACCGGCGGCGCACATGGTGACGAGGCCATAGCGGCCGCCCGAACGCTCGAGTTCGTCGAGCGCAGTGCCAATCAGGATCGAACCCGTCGCGCCGATCGGGTGGCCGAGTGCCATCGAGCCGCCGTTGATGTTGACCTTCTCGCGATCAAGATCGAGGTCGCGGATGAATTTCTCGGCGACGACCGAAAAGGCTTCGTTGATTTCCCAGACGTCGATGTCCTCTTTCGTCAGGCCAGCCTTTTCGAGCACCTTCTTGGCCGCCGGGACTGGCGCGTTGAGCATCAGCGTCGGATCGTCACCGATATTGGCGTAAGCGACAACGCGCGCGCGCGGCTTCAGGCCGTGCTTGTCGGCATAATCCTTGGACGTCAGCAGGATCGCGGCGGCGCCGTCGACAACGCCCGATGAATTGCCGGCGTGATGGAAATGCTGGATTTCGAGATCGGGGTAGCGGCGATTGACCTGCTTGCGGAACGTAACCCCCTCGCCAAGGTCGAAATCGGCGAGCGCGGCAAAGCTCGGCTTCAGCGACGCGAGGCCTTCAGCGGTCGTTTCGGGACGCGGGAATTCTTCGCGGTCAAGTGCGACGCTGCCGTCGGTGTTCAGCACCGGAACGACCGACTTGTCGAAGCGACCTTCCTTGATCGCGCGATCGGCGCGCTGCTGGCTGACGAGAGCGAGCGCGTCGAGCGCCTCGCGGCTGATCCCTTCGATCGTCGCAATGGCGTCGCCGCAGACACCCTGGTTCGATTGCGGGTGAAGCTCGTCGAGCGCTTCATGGCCTGAACCCATCAGGCGCGGGGGCAGTCCAGCGTTCGCCTGCTCTGCAGCATAGGCGCTGGTGTAGCTCATCATCTCGGTTCCGCCCGCGATGACGCAATCTTCCATGCCGCTCATCACGGTTGCTGCAGCAAAGTTTACAACGCTGATGCCGCCGCCGCAAAAGCGGTCGAGCGTCGTGCCGCTGGCCTTGGTATCATAGCCTGCCGACAGCGCCGCCATACGTCCAAGGTCACCGCCCTGCTTGCCGTTCTGGCTCGACGTCGACCAGACGATGTCGTCGACGGTCGCGGTATCGAGATTGTTGCGGTCGCGGATCGCCGAAAGCACGGTTGCCGCCAGATGCTGCGGGTGCAGGTGCGACAGCGCGCCTTTGCCCGGCTTGCCGATCCCGCGCGGGGTGCGAACAGCGTCGATGATATAGGCCTCGGCCATGATGATAGTCCTTTCGTCGGGAGAGAGTGTTGAATGTCGTCAGTCGAATGAAAAGGGGTGTCGTCGGGGAGCTTAACGGGGTGCCATGCGGATCGCGCCGTCAAGACGAACCGCCTGCCCGTTGAAATAGGTGTTGCGCACCATCTCCATGGCAAGGCTTGCATATTCTTCGGCCTTGCCGAGCCGCTTGGGGAAGGGGACCGAAGCCTCGAGGCTTTCCTTCACCTTCGGGTTCATGTTGCCGAGCAGCGGCGTGCCGAATACGCCGGGCATGATCGAATTGACGCGAATGCCCAGGTCCATCAGGTCGCGCGCCATTGGAAGAACGAGGCCGTTCACGCCAGCTTTTGCAGACCCATAGATCACCTGTCCGATCTGTGCGTCCTGCGCTGCAACTGAAGCAGTGAAGATGATCGCACCGCGCTCGCCATCTTCCATTTCGGGAAGCGTCGCCATGCCTTCGGCGGCAATCGAGCCGATGCGATAGCTGGCGGTCAAAATCCCCGCGACGCCATAAGCATAATCTTCGGTCGAGGTGCGGCGGAAAGTTCTGCTTTCCTTTTCAAAGGCGAGCGTCTTCCCGCGCCGCGACGTCATCGCACAATGGACGCAGATGCGTTCCTGACCGTGTGCGGCGCGGGCTTTCGCATAGCCGTCGAGAACCGATTGCTCGTCGGTAATATCGACTTTGCAGAAAAGCCCGCCGATCGATGCTGCGACCTCTTCGCCCAAGGCTTCGTTGATGTCGAAAATCGCGACCTTTACGCCGACGGCGGCAAGCGCTTCGGCAGTGGCACGACCAAGACCCGAAGCCCCCCCTGTGACAACGGCTGCGGTGGTGGAATCGAATTTCATAAAGGCGTGCCTCCTCAGGCCGGGATCTGGTTAAAGGGGATGCCCTTGTCGGGGCGATGGTCCTGCGGCAGGCCGAGGACTTTTTCCGCGATGGTATTGAGTAAGGTTTCATCCGACCCGCCAGCAATGCGGCCCGTCGGGGCGTTGATCCAGCTCGACGCCCAATCCTCCTTTTGCGAGGCATGTTCGTCAAATGCGAAGGCATCGCTGCCTTGCAGATCGAGCGCCAGTTCGGATAACTTCTGGCGCGAACGCACTGCAACGAGCTTGTTAAGCGAGCCCTCGGCTCCGGGCATCATCCCCGCCTGCATCATCAGCCGGGCGCGAACATTGATCGAATCGAGCCCCGACCGCATCGCATAATTGCGCGCGATCTGCTGCCGGATGCGGCCATCTTCGATCGCGGGGCGACCGTTGAGCTTAATTTCTTTCGCCAGTTCGACGAACATGTCCAGATGCGGCCCAAAGCCCGCACTATCGGTCGCAACATAGCGTTCGATCATCAGCGTCGCGATCGCCACCCCAAACCCGCCGCCGACGGGGGACATGCGATGATCATCGGTGATCTTCACGTCGTCAAAGAAGACTTCGTTGACGTGGCTATCGCCGCCCGCAAGCTTGATCGGGCGCACGGTGACGCCCGGCGCCTTCATATCGACCCAGAAGTAAGTGAGCCCCTTGTGTTTCGGGACGGTGGGGTCGGTGCGGACGACGATGACGCCATAGTCGCTATAATGGGCCCAACTCGTCCACACTTTTTGCCCGTTGATCTTCCAGCCGTTGCCGTCGGGTTCGGCTTTGGTGCGCAAGCCCGCGAGATCCGATCCGCCCGAGGGTTCGGAGAAAAGCTGGCACCATATTTCCTCACCCTGCAGCGCCTTGAGCACACGCTCCTTCACAAATTCCTTGTCGCTGCCGAACTGCATCAACACCGGCACCGGCATGCCGAGCGATATGCCGAAATAGAAACTCGGGAAACCGTGCTTCATTTCCTCAGCGTCGAAGGTTACTTTTTCGAGATGGCTTAGTCCCTGACCGCCATATTCGGTCGGCCAGTTAATGCCGGCGTAGCCCGCATCGAACTTCGCTTTCTGATAACGGCGCGCGAGGGCCAAATCGTCACCTTCGGAAAGGCCTTTGCGTGCATCGCGGCCGAACTGCGGCGCCATCGATACAAGCCAGGCCGCGGCCTTGGTGCGATAGGCTTCGAGATCGCTCATGCTGCTTCTCCCGCAAGCCGGTCGACAAGAACATCTTCCCAGAACAGGCTGCTGCCCTGCTCGATCGCAAGACTTCGCGCACGGCGCATATGAAGATGCAGCCCGATTTCCCAAGTGACACCGATGCCGCCATGAATCTGGACGCAATCGCGTGCAGCAGTGTCATAAGCTTCGGTGGCCGAGAGGCGCGCAGCGGCCGCAGCCGTAACGAAATCAGCCGCGCCCTCGCGCGCTGCCGCATGTATGCAGTTCGCGCGCGCCAGTTCGACCAAGCCGTAAAGTTCGGCGATGCGATGCTTCACCGACTGAAATGCACCGATCGGTTGGCCGAAAGCTTTGCGAGTTAGCGCATAGTCGCGCGCAATCTCCATCAGCGCTTCGGCGCCGCCCGTCTGCTCATGCGCAGTCACGACCGATTGCAGCGCCAAGATGTGTAGCGCCGCATCGCGCGCCGCGCTACCGACAGCGAACGTCTCCGCGGGAGTTCCCGAAAACGACAGATCGGCGATCAAGCGGCTGTTGTCGAAGCTGGCAACGGCGGATCGCTGCGCGGTCTTCAGGTCAACGATCGCTAGGACCGGCATACCGGGACCGTTGGCGAAGACGATCGCGACATCGGCGGCAAGCCCACCAGACACGCCCCGCACTGCGCCATCAAGCCGATCGTCGGTGAAGGTAACATCGGGTTGGCGGGGAAGCGCATCGGCACCGGCCGCATAAGCAATTGCGCCAATCGCTTCGCCGCTTGCGAGCCCCGGCAACCAGCGCGATTTTTGCGCGTCCGAGCCAAAAAGCTCGATTGCCTTGGCAGCACCAAAGCTGGACGTCAGAAACGGCGCTCCGCTGATGGTCCGCCCAGCCTGATGCGCGATGAGGCCGAGTTCGGTCAGACCCAGACCGAGACCGCCGTCAGCTTCAGAAAGCGCGAGCGCGGTCCAGCCCTGCTCCTTCGCGGTATCCCAGAATGGTCGATGATATTCTCCGACCGTTTCGAGCAAAGGAAGCAGCGCGTCCTTGCTGATCCTCGCTTCAAGGACGCGCCGCGACTCGATCGCGATCGCCTGCTGGCCTTCGTCATAGAGGATGGTCATGCGCGCACCCGCCTTCTCCCAATTATCTTGTTTCGCCAGTCAACCGGACGTTGACGTAAACGTCAAGCACTTTGACGCTACGATTTTCTCGGCGCAACTGGCGACCGTATCAGGCGAGCCCGGCTTTCCAGTCCCGCCGGATCTTCTTTGCGAGGCTCCATTTGTGAACCTCCGTCGGACCGTCATAAATACGGAAGGCGCGAACTTCGCGGAACACTTGCTCGACAATCGTCTTGTCGGTGACTCCGGTACCGCCCATCACCTGGACGCAGCGATCAGCTATCCGCATCAGCGCTTCGGACACAGCCACTTTCGCCATCGAGCTTTCTACCGTGCCGAGCGAACCGGTGTCGAGCACCGACGCGCACCAGTCGATCATCAGCTCGGCCTGTTTCAGGTCGATCATATTCTCGGCGAGCATGAAACCGACACCCTCGTGGTCGATCAGAGGCTTGCCAAAAGCTTCGCGGCGGTTGGCATAATCGGTCGCGATTTCATGCGCGCGAATGCACGCGCCAAGCCAGCGCATGCAGTGCGACAGGCGAGCGGGGGAGAGACGGACTTGAGCATAGCGGAAGCCTTCGCCGGCCTCGCCAAGCATCTGGTCGGCTGGAATGCGCAGATTTTCGATTGTCAGTGTTGCGTGGCCGCCGGGCATCGAACTGTCGATCGTGTTCGGCACATGGTCGATGCGGATGGCCGGGTCGGGCAGGTCTACAAGGAACATGCAGGCGCCTTGCTCGGACTTCGCCATCACGATCCCGACGCGCGCGCCCAGCGCACCGGTGATGAAGGTCTTGCGGCCGTTGACGACCCAGTGGTTGCCGTCGAGGTGGCACGTTGTTTTCATCATCGACGGATCGGATCCCGCGCCACCCTCTTCGGCCGGTTCGGTCATGAAGAAGGCCGAACGCACCCGCCCCTCGACCATCGGTTTCAGGAAACGTTCCTTGAGTTCAGGACTGCCTTCCTTGCCGAGCAGATACATATTGCCCTCATCGGGCGCCATCGTGTTGCAGGCAAGCGGGCCGAGCGGCGAAAGCCCGGACTTGATCAGGACGACTGCGGTCTCACGCTGGTTCAGATGATCGCCGTCGCCAAGAATATGTGGAGTCAGCACCCCGGCGGTGCGGGCATGCTCGCGCATCTCCATCACAAGCTCGTCGGTCGGTGCGCCGTGGTGGTCGCGGCGGGGGTCTTTTTCGAACGGGACGACAATTTCTCGTACGAAGTTTTCGACCTTCGCGGCAATCGCCAGCGTCCGATCCGATATGCCTTCGCTCGCCGTCATTTCAATTCCCTTTGCTCTCTAACCATTTCCCTAGTGGACCCGACGTTGACGTAAGCGTCAAGTTATTTCATGGACGAGAGCGAAGATGCCGTAACGGCAGGATCGCGGAGAAAGGATCTAAAATGGCTTTCAAGACACGCATCACCGAAATGCTGGAAATCGAACATCCGATCGTACAGGGCGGGATGCAAAGCGTCGGCTATGCCGAACTCGCAGCGGCTGTGTCGAACGCTGGCGGCCTCGGGATATTGACCGCGCTGACCCAGCCGACGCCTGCCGCGTTGAGCGCCGAGATCGAGCGTTGCCGCGCGATGACCGACAAACCCTTTGGTGTAAATATGACCGTATTCCCGACGATCAACGCACCCGATTACAAGGCCTATGCTCAAGCGATCATCGACGGGGGCGTCAAGATCGTCGAGACAGCCGGAACACCTGCCGTGCGCGAAATCTGGGAGATGCTGAAACCCCATGGCATCACCATCCTCCACAAATGCACCGCCGTTCGCCACGCGCTATCTGCTGAGCGCGCGGGCTGCGATATCATTTCAATCGACGGGTTCGAATGTGCGGGACATCCAGGCGAAGACGATATTCCGGGCCTGATCCTGATTCCTGCCGCCGCCGACAAGGTGAAGATTCCGATGCTCGCAAGCGGTGGCTTCGGCGACGGTCGCGGACTCGTCGCTGCACTGACGCTGGGTGCCGAGGGAATCAACATGGGCACGCGCTTCTGCGCCACGGTCGAAGCACCGATCCATGACAATGTGAAGCAGGCCTATATCGACAACGACGAACGCGGCAGCTTCCTGATCTTCCGCAGCTTCAAGAACACCGCGCGCGTCGGCCGCAGCGAAGTCAGCGAAGAGGTGGTCCGCCGCCTGTCGCAGCCCGATGCGCAATTTGGCGACGTTCAGGAACTGGTTTCGGGCGCTGCGGGCCGCGAATTGCTTCAGACCGGCGATCTGACAAAGGGCGTCTTCTGGGCCGGAATGGTCCAGGGCCTGATTCATGACATCCCGACATGCCAGCAACTGATCGACCGGATTATCGGCGAAGCCGATGCGATCGTCGATCAACGCTTGGCATCGATGCGCGGATAAGCCGTCCAGCGCGCTGGCGCCGCGCGCGGGCTTTCGATATGGACAAATTCATGAGCAATTGGGTCATATCGAAGCCCGTCGGCACCAATCCCGCCGGAAGGGCAAGGGGGGTTTTTGAGCGTCATCGACTATAAGGGTTTTGGCGGCATGCCGCTGTCGGCCGATGTGTTGGGCGACGACAACGATCCCGCCGTGCTCCTGATTCCCGACGTGGGGCAGGGCCGCCTCGCATGGCGCGACGTCGCCGATGCGCTCGTCCTGTCGGGACGCCGGGTCGTGAATCTCGATCTACGCGATGCGACAGACAGCCACGAGTTGACGTCGCATTTCGAGGATTTGCGCCTCGTGCTCGCACAGATGGGTTCGCGGCCGGTCGTCGTCGCAGCAGGTCGGGGCGGCTGGATTGCAACGCGCGCACTGGCGCCCGACGGGGCACATTTGGCGGCCGGCCTCGTGCTCGTCGACATGCCCGTCGACGAGGATGCAATCGCGAGCGGCGTCGCGGAGCGACTGGCCATCCCGACGCTCGTCGTGCGCGGTGGCTTTTCGCCCGCGCAATGTAGCGCCGTTAGCGACGCCTTCAATGCCGCACTGTCGATCGGCGAATATGCCGATATCGAAGAATCCGACCTCGCGCTGGCATCCGACCGGATGGAAGCTTTGCTCGGCCAATTGCTCGAGTTTCTCGAACGGCGTCAGCCGCGCGAAGCGATGGAGTTCAAGGCTGGATCGGACCCGCGAACGCTGCGCGACGCGATGGGGTGCTTTGCGACGGGCATTACGATCGTCACCGCGCTCGACGCCGCAGGCGCGCCAGTCGGTCTTACCGCGAACAGCTTTACGTCTGTATCGCTCGATCCGCCGCTATTGCTGGTGTGCATCGCCAATAGTGCGGGAACAGCGCCCGTACTCCGTGAGGCGGCGCATTTTGGCGTCAACGTGCTCCAGATCGGCCAACAGCCTGCGTCAAACCGGTTCGCGGCTCGGGGCGAAGACCGGTTTGCAAATCAGCCCTGGGCGCCCGGCCAGACCGGCGTTCCGCTGCTCGGCAGTTCGCTTGTGTCTTTCGAATGCGAGCGCGAATCGCTTCACGAGGCGGGCGATCATTTCATTCTCGTCGGCCGCGTGGTGCGCGCGCAGTTCGAACCGCACCGCGATCCATTGCTCTATTTCCGCGGAAAATACCGGCGGCTGCATTTCGCCTGACTGGCGGACAGGGTGGGATTCGAACCCACGGTGAGCTTGCACCCACGGCGGTTTTCAAGACCGCTGCCTTAAACCACTCGGCCACCTGTCCAATGCTCGCCCCCATAGCGCGCGGGCGAGCCGCGGCAAGCGAAACCTTGCCGGTTCGGCCCGCCGCGCGAATGAGTCGCTTTGTCCCGCTGCGAACTAGCCAAGCGGCTCGCATCTGTGCGAGACACCGCCTATGAGTGGGGACATCATGCACGCTATACGTTTCAGAATCGGACGCCTTTTCAAGTTTGCTACCGCTTTCTTGTCGGCATGGATGCTCACCGCCTCGGCGCCGCTTCACGCGCAAAGCCCCGACGCCAGCTTCGATACCTATGTTCAATCCTTATGGCCGAAAGCGCAGGCGCGCGGCGTGTCGCGGGCGACTTTCGACCGGGTGACCGCAGGGCTGAGCTTTAATCCTCGCGTCGTCGCACTCGATCGCGACAATCTGGGAAGCCCGCCGACGCCGAATACACCGATTCCCGCATTTGCGCCTTACAAGGCCAAGCATGTCGATGCCGCGCGCATCGGCGGAGGACGTCGTGTCCACGATCGGCTTCTGTCGCTTCTGTCGCGCATCGAGGCACGCACCGGCGTTCCGACCAGCATCATGATCGCCATTTACGGCCATGAAACTGCCTATGGTCAGGTCACCGGAAATTTCGACCTTCCCGAAGCGCTTGCGACTTTGGCCTATGAAGGACGGCGGCGAAGCCTGTTCGAACCTGAACTGATCGCGACGATGGTGATGGTAGAACGCGGCGTGCCGCGTAGCGCGCTGAAGGGAAGCTGGGCCGGCGCCTTTGGATACCCGCAGTTTCTGCCGTCCGTGTATCTGCAGGTTGCCGAGGACGGCGACGGTGACGGCGTCGCGCGCATTTGGTCGAGCGAGGCCGATGCGATCGAATCGATCGGCTCCTATCTACGCCGCGCGGGCTGGCGTGCCGGTCAGCCGTGGGGCGTCGCGGTTAGCGTGCCCGCCGGTTTCAACCGCACTCGCGTTGCAAGCAGCCTGTCACCGACGCGCTGTCCGCGCGTGTTCGACCGCCACAGCCGCTGGCGCTCAATGGCCGAATGGCGCGCCGACGGCATAGCGCCGATCGACGGCCGCTGGCCCGACGGCAATATTCAGGCAACCCTCCTCGAACCCGATGGTCCCGGTCGAACGGCCTATTTGCTGACTGGTAATTATCGTGCGATATTGGACTATAATTGTTCCAATTTTTACGCATTGTCTGTGGGGTTGCTGGCGGATGAAATCGATCGTTAAGAGTGGGGGCTTGATGGCCGGAGCGGCGTTGGTGCTGGCCGGTTGTGGTGGTTTGGATGGTAAGCGCGAGGGGCGACCAACTTCCAATCCCGCACCGAGCACGACGGCGGCGGGCGTCGCCGACATACCGGTAAAGATCGGCGATCCTTACACCATTGGCGGCGTCACCTACACGCCCGCTGACATCCCCGATTATGACGATGTCGGCTATGCGAGTTGGTATGGCGAGGAACTCGCCGGACGGCCGACCGCGAATGGCGAAACCTTCGACCCCGCGGCAATCACTGCGGCGCACAAGACGCTGCCGCTGCCAAGCTATATCGAAGTGACTGCACTCGACACCGGGCGGACGATCCTCGTGCGCGTCAACGACCGCGGACCGATGGTGGGTGACCGCCTGATCGACTTGTCGCGCGGTGCCGCCGAGCAATTGGGGCTCACCGACGCGGTTTCCGCGGTGCGCGTTCGCCGGACGAACCCACCTGTCGCCGAGCGCGCGCAGCTTCGCACCGGAAAGCCGGTGCCTGAACGGATCGGGACGCCGGAATCCTTGCTGAACATTCTGCGTAGCAAGGCAAAGGCTCTGCCTGTTCCAAAGTCCGCGGCTCCGGTCGCCGCCCAACCCGCTGCTCCGATTGCGTCGGGCAAGGCGAAGCCGGGCGACGACCGTTTTGTCGTTGAAGGTCCGGGCGCGACGAAAGCGCCGCTCAAGCCAGCACCGGCAGCGAAGTCGGCGCCTGCGGCGAAGCCTGGGGCAACCGCGCCTAAGCCAGCGCCTGCTGCTGCCGCTGGCAAATATGTCGTTCAGGTCGGCGCTTTCAGCAGCGAAGCGCGCGCCAATGCCGCCGCGAAATCGGTCGGCGGCCATGTCACTAAGGCGGGCAATCTTTGGCGCGTCCGCGTCGGCCCATTCGCCAGCGAAGCCGAGGCGAGCGGCGCGCTCGGCAGGGCCAAGGCCAAGGGCTTCCGCGACGCGGTGGTCCAGCGCGACCGCTGACGATCGGGCGCGTGGGAAAGACGAAGATCCTGACGAGATACAGCGCGGCGGTGCTGACCGTTCTCGCCCTGACATTGGCCTTTCCTGCGGCGTCTGCGGGCGATGTCCGCCCTAAAGGATCACCTGTCAGCCGCCCGCTCTATGTCACGCAGGCGCCGATCGTGATGCTCAAGGACCTCGATTCGGGTGCCATCCTCTTTTCGCGCGGCGCGGACAAACGCTTCGCCCCCGCGTCGATGGCAAAGGTGATGACCGCCTATGTCGTGCTCGACCTGATCAAAAAGGGTGAGTTGACGCGCGACAAGCAATTCACCGTCAGCGAAGCGACCTGGAAGAAATGGAACGGCTCCACCGGCGGCTCGACGATGTTTCTGCGACCGAACGAGAGGGTGTCGGTAGACGAATTGCTCAAGGGGCTGATCACCGTTTCGGGCAATGATGCGGCGGCGGTGCTCGCTGTCGGAATTGACGGCAGCGAAGACGCATTTGTCAAAAGAATGAACGCCGTAGCTAGTAAAATTGGCATGTCATCGAGTCGCTTCGGAACGCCGAATGGCTGGCCCGACGGGGGCGTCACCAAAGTGAGCGCCGCCGATCTCATCACGCTTGCCGACCGGCTAATCCGCGACCACCCGGCGGGCTACACCCGCTATTTCTCGATGCCAAAGCTTCAGCATGGCAAGTCGCCTGACGGCAAGCCGATCATTCAGCCCAATCGCAACCCGATCCTCGGCCGATTTGAGGGCGCGGACGGCCTGAAAACGGGGCACACCGCCGAGGCAGGTTATTGTTTCCTCGGCTCGGCGAAGCGAAAGGGCCGTCGTCTGATCATGGTCGTCGCCGGTTTGAGCAGCGAAAAGGCGCGGCGCGATGAAGCCCAGCGCTTGATGACATGGGGTTTCGACGAATGGGAGGGCAGGGAGCTCATCCCCGCCGGTGCTAGCCTCGGCCGCGTCGACGTCAGGAAAGGTGCAGTTCCCGCAGTGGCTACCGAAGCGGGAATGGCGGTGCGGATGACGGTTCCCAAGGGCTATAGCGGCAGCTATCGCGCCGTGATGCGCACTCGAACCCCTTTGGCCGCACCATTTGCCCGCGGCACGCCGGTCGCCGACCTGATTGTCACGCCCGACGGACTGCCGCCACAAACGACGCCACTGATCGCCGCGGCCAATGTCGATACCGGCGGCTGGTGGGCGCGCGCGCGAACCGGATTTTACCGGCTGACCGGGCTGTGACAGGACGGTTCATTACTCTTGAGGGCGGCGAAGGCGTCGGCAAATCGACGCAGATTCGCGCGATGGCGACGCTGTTGGAGGCGCGCGGAATTGATGTCGTCGCGACGCGCGAACCGGGCGGCAGCGCCGGCGCGGAGGCAATCCGCACATTATTGATGGAGGGCAGCGACGACCGCTGGAACGCACGGAGCGAGGCGTTGCTCTTCGCCGCCGCACGCGCCGATCATGTCGCTCGGACGATCCGACCCGCGCTTGCACTCGGCGCGTGGGTGATTTGCGACCGCTACGTCGATTCGAGCCGAGCCTATCAAGGAAGCGGGGGCGGAATCACCGATGCTGATCTGCTCGCGCTCCATGCCGTGGGATCGGAGGGATTACTGCCCGACCGCACCTTCCTGTTGACCGTCAGCCCCGAAGAGGCTGCGCGGCGCGTCACCGAACGCGGCGGAAGTGATCGCATGGGGAACAAGCCCGCCGATTATCAGGCGCGCCTTGCGGCACGTTTCGTCGAAATGGCTAAAGCAGAGCCCGAGCGCTGGCGGATCATCGACGCAGATGTCTCCGCCGACGAAGTTGCCGCGGCTATCCTCGCCGAGTTGGAGGATTGGCTACCATGATTGGACATGAAGATGCGGAAAAGGCGTTTCTGGAATCGTGGCAGGGCGGGCGCCTTCATCACGCCTGGCTGCTCGCGGGCCCGCAGGGAATGGGGAAGGGCGCCTTTGCCGAGCGCGTCGCGCGCTTTCTCGTCACGCATGATCAAGGCGGCGACCGACAGGCCGTGATGCTCGACGACGTCGGCGATCAAGCTGCTGCGCGGCTGGTCGATGCAGGCAATCATCCCGAGATTCTGCGGATGGCGCGCCAGCCCAAGGACAAGGCCAAGGAACTCGCGCGAAACATCACGATCGAACAGGTGCGGCAAATGATCCGCCGCTTGCATCTATCGCTGTCGCTCGGCGACTGGCGGGTCATCATCGTCGACGCGGTCGACGATCTCGAAACCGATGGTGCCAACGCGCTGCTCAAGACGCTTGAGGAACCACCCGCAAAAACGCTGTTCCTGCTCGTCAGCCACTCGCCCGGACGATTGTTGCCGACGATCCGTTCACGATGCAGAACCCTGCGTTTTCAACCCGTTGAGCGTGACGCCATGACGGCGTGGCTGCACGAACTGCGGCCGATGCTCGAGATGTCGGAAGTCCGGGCAATCGTGACCGCCTCGGGCGGCGTTCCGGGCAAGGCTATCGCGCTCATCGACAGCGACGTCGCGACGATGGAAAAGAAGCTGCTCGCGATTGCCACCTCGGGCGACCCCGAGAACCGGCTGCGCGAGGCACTCGCGCGCGAGGTTGCCGGCACAAGCAACCGCCCCCGGCTCGAACTCGTCATCGATATCGTTCCCGGCCTCCTCGCGCGTCTCGCGCGCGAACGCCCCGTGGCGGAGATAGCGCCGATCCTCGCGCAATGGGACCGTGTCCAGCGCACCGTCCGCGATGCGATCCGCGGCTCCTATGACGGAGCGATGGTCGGGTTTGAAATCGGTAACTGCCTTGCCGAACTTGCCTCGCGATCGGGTCATCCCGCACGCTGACGCTTTCCCTCGCGCGCGCCAGCGGCTAAGGCGCGCGCATGTCCGAAAACACCGAACCTTTCTACATCACCACTGCGATCAGCTATCCCAACGGCCGCCCGCACATCGGCCACGCCTATGAAGCGATCGCGACCGACGTCATGGCTCGATTCCAGCGCGCGCGAGGCCGCGACGTCCGGCTGATCACCGGCACCGACGAACATGGGCTGAAGATGTTCCAGACTGCGCGCGATCAAGGCCGTGCGACAATCGATCTCGCTGATGAAATGTCGGGATATTTCCGTGAGATGTATGCCACGTTGAATATCAGCTATGATAACTTCATGCGCACATCCGACGCCGCGCATCATGCCGCATCGCAGGCGATCTGGAAGGCGATGGAAGCCAATGGCGACCTCTACCTCGATCGCTATGAGGGGTGGTATTCGGTTCGCGACGAAGCCTTTTATGACGAAAGCGAACTGACTGATGGGGAAGGGGGCACCCGCCTGTCCCCGCAAGGTACTCCGGTCGAGTGGACGGTCGAGGAGAGCTGGTTCTTCAAACTGTCCAACTATCAGGACAAACTGCTCGCGCTTTATGCTGATCGGCCCGACTTCATTCGCCCCGACAGTCGCCGCAACGAAGTTCTGCGCTTCGTCGAGGGCGGTCTCAAGGATCTCAGCGTCTCGCGCACCAGTTTCGACTGGGGCGTCCCGGTGCCGGGTTCGCCGGGGCATGTGATGTATGTCTGGGTCGACGCGCTCACGACCTATTTATCGGGGATCGGCTATCCCGATCTGGACGGAGATTTCAGCAAATTCTGGCCGGCAAACATCCATATGATCGGCAAGGATATTGTGCGTTTTCATACGGTTTACTGGCCGGCTTTCCTGATGAGTGCCGGCCTGCCGCTGCCCAAACAGGTCTTCGGCCACGGCTTTCTGCTCAACCGCGGCGAGAAAATGTCGAAGTCGCTTGGCAATGTCGTCGACCCGATGGCGCTCGCCGAACAGTTCGGCGTCGATCCGCTTCGCTATTATCTTCTCCGCGAAGTCAGCTTTGGCCAGGACGGCACCTATTCGGCCGAAGCGATCGTACGCACCGCGAACGCCGATCTGGCGAACAGCTTCGGCAATCTGGCGCAGCGCAGTTTGTCGATGATTTTCAAGAATCTGGGCGGCAAACTGGAGAAGTTTGTTCCGACCGACGCCGACCATGAACTGACGGCGAAGGTTGCAATTGCCACCCAAGACGAATTGCCGCGCGAGTTCGAGAATCTGAATTTCTCTATCGGCATTGAAGCTTGGATGCGCGCGGTCTTTGCCTGCAACCAATATGTTGACGAGCAGGCGCCGTGGGGCCTGAAGAAGACCGACCCCGAACGGATGACCGCCGTATTAATGACGCTGTTCATCGTCGTCCGCGATCTCGCGATCGCGATCCGCCCGGTTGTCCCGACAGCCGCCGACAATCTTCTCGATCACATGGGCATCTTGAAAGAAGACCGCGATTTTGCGGCGCTCGCCGATACCGATTGGTTTGCGAAGCTCGTCGACAGTGGCTTTGTGCTCGGCCAGCCGACCCCGCTATTTCCGCGCCTCGAACTGCCTGAAGGCGACGGGGAAGCCTGATGCTCGTCGATTCGCACTGCCATCTCAACTACAAGGGGCTCGCCGAGCAGCAAGGCGAAGTGCTGGCGCGCGCGCGCGAAAAGGGCGTCACAGCGATGCTCAATATCGCGACGCGCGAAAGCGAATGGGATGACGTGCTTGCCGCCGCTGAGGCCAATGACGATGTATGGGCCAGCGTCGGCATCCATCCGCATGACGCCGATCACCATCCCGATGTCGATACCGCGAAACTGGTCGAGCGCGCTGCTCACCCGCGCGTGATCGCGATCGGCGAAACCGGGCTCGACTATTATTACGACAAGAGCGACCGCGTTCGTCAGCAAGACAGCTTTCGCCGTCATATCCATGCCGCGCAGCAAACCGGCCTGCCGATCATCGTCCATACGCGCGATGCCGAAGCCGATACATTGACGCTGCTCGGCCAGGAGATGGGCAGAGCGACGTTCCCCGGCGTGATCCATTGCTTCACCGCCAGCGACGACTTTGCGCGCCAAGCGCTTGATCTCGGGCTCTTCATATCAATTTCGGGTATCGTGACGTTCAAGAACGCCGCCGACCTTCAGGCGACGGCGAAATGGCTTCCGCAGGATCGGCTGCTGATCGAGACCGATTCCCCTTTCCTCGCTCCCGTTCCGCACCGGGGGAAAACGGGCGAGCCGGCGTTCGTCGCCGATACGCTGGCGTATCTCGCCAACCTGCGCGGCGAAGACAGCGATGCGCTCGCTGCAGCGACCAGCGCCAATTTCTACGCGCTCTTCAACAAGGCTGCACCATGACGTCGTACGCATTATGAAGCTCCGGATTCTGGGTTGCGGGACGTCTTCCGGCGTGCCGCGGATTGGCAATAATTGGGGGCAGTGCGACCCCGACAATCCACGCAACCTGCGAAGCCGCGCCTCGATCATGATCTCGCTCGGCGGCTTTCGAATTATTGTCGACACCAGTCCCGACATGCGGCTTCAGTTGCTCGATGCTGGAGTTGGCGAACTCGACGCCGTGATCTGGACGCACGAGCATGCCGACCACACTCATGGACTGGATGACCTGCGCCAGGTCATGCATCTGCGCCGCTCCGCCGTGCCCGTTTATGCACGCGACCATGTGCTCGACATCCTCAAATGGCGCTTCACTTATGCGTTTGCGGGCAATGCCGGTTACCCGGCTTCGGTCGATCCGATCGACCTTCACGATCATCAATCGATCGGACCGATCGAGGTTTCGGCGATCGAAATGCCGCATGGCCCGATCAAGGCGACGGGGCTGATCTTTAGCGACGGTGCACACAAGATTGCCTATGCGACTGATTTCTCAAAATTTACCGACGAGATGGTCGAGTTTTTCCAAGACGTGGATTTGTTCGTCATCGACGCACTGCGCCGTTATCCACATCCGACGCATCCGCATCTGGCGATGACGCTCGAAGGGCTCGCAAAAATCGGAAATCCGCGCGCGATCATTACGCATATGGACAATACGATGGATTATGACGACCTTGCGGCCGAATTGCCGCCGGGCGTCGAGCCGGGCTATGACGGGTTGGAGGTGCAGCTATGACAGGCGAAACCGCGGTTCAGATGCTCTGGTTTGCCGGTGCGCTCACACTCGTGATCAGCTCGTTGCTTGCACGTCGACTGCCCATGGCCGATTGGCTCAAGATGACGCTCGCCTGGGTAGCGATCTTCGGACTGGTGTTTTTGGTCATCCGCACATGGCAGGCCGCAACTTAACAACGGCGCAATTCCCTCCCAGGCGAATCCTTCAGAACCTTCCCGCAAGCAGAGCATGATCGAATGCATCTGCTACGATGCTCACATTTTTGCTGATGTTTCACCTTCGAGCTTCTCGCTACGCTTCCTCATAAAATAATCAGAGGAGGATGCGATGGATCTGGGTCTTAAGGGCAAGAAAGTCATCATGAACGGCGGCGCGCACGGTCTGGGGCTCGCTTCGCTCAAGATTTTTGCGGCCGAGGGCGCCGATGTCGCCTTCTTCTCGCGCGACGCCGAAAAGGTGAAGGCGGCGGTCGCGGCGATCGACGCGGCGGGGCCGGGCAAGGTCCATGGCGAACAATTCGACATGACGGGCAATCCCGATGGCTATCGTGACTGGCTGGCAAAGGCGCGCGATGCGCTTGGCGGCTGCGACATCTTCATCCACACCGCCAGCTCGTCGGGGCAGGGAGCGACGGGCGACTGGCAGCGCGGGCTCGACATGGATGTCATGGGTGCGGTTCACGGCGTCGAAGTCCTGACCGAAGCGCTAGCGGCGTCGGGGGCGGGATCGATCATCTTCATGTCGTCGACCGCGGCGGTCGAGACCTTCATCGTTCCGCAGGCGTTCAATGCGTTGAAGGCCGCGCTCATCACCTATGGATCGCAATTGAGCCAGGCGCTCGCGGCGCAGAATATCCGCGTCAATATCGTGTCGCCCGGCGCCATCTATTATCCCGGCGGCAATTGGGAAGTCATCAAGTCGGCGGTTCCGGCGCTTTACGACGCAACGCTGGCACAGATGCCGATGGGTCGCTTCGGCGAAGCGGAGGAAGTCGCGAAGGGGATCGTCTTCATGGCGTCGCCCGCCTGTCCCTATATGACTGGGGCGCACCTGGTCATCGACGGCGGCTTCACCAAGCGCGTCCAGTTCTAGGCCGCGGGCGATGAAACTTTACCAGTCGCTCGGCCCCAATCCGCGCGTGGTGCTGATGTATCTGGCCGAAACCGGATTATCCGTCGAGCGCCAACTCGTCGACATCATGGCCGCCGAAAATCGCCAGCCCGATTTCTGCAGCAAAAGCCCGCTCGGCCATACGCCCCTGCTCGAACTCGACGACGGGAGCTGCATCGCCGAGAGCATCGCGATCTGCGAATATCTCGATGAGACGGCGGGTCGGCACCAGTTGCTCGGCGCGACCGCCGAGGAGCGGGCGCGGACGCGGATGCTCGTGCGGATCATCGATCAACTGGTCGTTGTCCCGATGACGGCGGGGTTTCGCGGCGCCGAAGGGCTGCCGATGTTTGAGAGCCGTCTGCTTTGCCTGCCCGATGCGGCGGCCGATCTGAAGCGCCTTGCCTCTTACGGGCTGGCGGAAGTCGACAAGCTCGTCGGCGCAGGGCCGTGGATAGCCGGCGATCGCTTCAGCCTCGCCGACATCCTACTTTATAGCTTCGGCGAATTCGGCGCGATGGTCGGTCAGCCGCTCGACACTGCGCTCACCAATCTGACCGCGTGGCGCGGGCGCGTCGCGGCGCGGCCGAGTGCGACCGACAGTGCCAATCATAAACAGGGCGTGGCCGAACCCGCCTGAGGAGAGACAGAATGACCGAAGCCTCGATCGATCGCGACACACTGCGCGACATTTATACCCGCACAATGCGGGTCGCGCGTGCCGACGAGAAATTCCGTTCGCTGCTGATGACCGGCAAGCTGGCCGTGATCTATTACACCGTGCGCGGGCAGGAACTGGTGTCGGCGGCGGCGATGGCGGCGCTCAATCAGGACGATTATCTTGTCACCACCTATCGCGGTCAGCATGATCAGATCGCCAAGGGCGTGCCGCTGAATCCGCTGTTTGCCGAAATCGCCGGCAAAGTGGGCGGCACCTGTCGCGGCAAGGGCGGATCGATGCACATCACCCACCCCGAAACCGGCGTGATGGTGACCACCGGCGTTGTCGGGTCGGGACTGCCGATCGCCAACGGGCTGGCGCTGGCGTCGCAGAACCGCGGCGACGGTAAGGTGACGATGGTCTGCTTCGGCGACGGCGCGACCAATATCGGCGCGTTCCACGAGGCGATGAACATGGCGCAGCTTTGGAAGCTGCCCGTGATCTTTCTTTGTCAGAACAACCGCTATGGCGAACACACCGCCTTCGCAGACCACACCAAGGTCGATTCGATCGTAACGCGCGCCAAGGCCTATGGCATGGACGGCGTGAAGGTCGACGGGAACGACGCCATCGCGATGTACAACACCACCAAGGCCGCGGTCGATCGCGCGCGGGCGGGCGAAGGCCCGACGCTGATCGAGGCGATGTGCTACCGGATGCTCGGCCATTTCTTCGGCGCCGACTTCTCCTACATGCCGCCCGAGCATCTTGCCGAAATGGCGGCCGAGGACCCGTTGCCGCGGCTCCGCCAGTTGATGCTCGACCACCAGTTTACCGAAGCCGAACTCGACGCGATCGTCGCCGACCTCGACGCGCAGATGGATGCGGCGGCCGAATTTGCCGCGAACAGTCCGCTGCCGGGGCCGGAGGAAATCCGCAAAGATGTCTTCGAAGAGGAGATTGCGGCATGAGCGCGCAGATCACGATGACGCAGGCGATCAATCGCGCGATTGACGAGGCCATGGCCGAGGATGAGGGCGTGATCCTGCTCGGTGAGGATGTCGCGGCGAAGCAGGGCGGCGGGGTGTTCAAAATCTCGGCGGGGCTCACCGAAAAATATGGTGAGAACCGCGTCCGTGCCACCCCGATCTCCGAACAGGCGATCGTCGGTGCGTGCGTCGGCGCCGCGCTTGCGGGGTTCCGTCCGATCGCCGAGATCATGCTGATGAACTTCGTCACGGTGGCGATGGATCAGATCGTCAACCATGCCGCGAAGCTGCGTTTCATGTCGGGCGGACAGACGAATGTCCCACTGGTGATCCGCACCACGACAGGCGTCGGAGTCGGTTTCGGCGGACAGCATTCGGACATGCTCGAAGCCTGGTTCGCGCATGTCGCGGGACTGAAGGTCGTTACGCCGTCGAACGCCGCCGATGCACAAGGGCTGATGCGCGCCGCGATCGCGTGCAACGACCCGGTGATCTTCATCGAGAATATCCTTTGCTACGGCCTGAAATCGGACGATCCCGGGCCGGGGCATATCGTCCCGCTCGGCAAGGCCGCGGTGACGCGCGAGGGAACCGACTGTTCGATCATCACCTATGGCCGGACCGTGCTCGACGCGCTCGAAATCGCGGGCAAGCTGGCCGAGGAGGGGATTTCGGTCGAGGTGGTCGATCTCAGAACTATCGCGCCATATGACGAGGCGACCGTGACCGCGTCGGTTGAAAAGACCGGCCGCGCGGTGGTGCTGCACGAAGCGGTGAAGCAATATGGCACGGGCGCCGAAATCGCCTCGCGCCTGAACGAGAAGCTCTTCGGCAAGCTCAAGGCGCCGGTGACGCGTATCGGCGGCGCGTTTTCGGCGGTGCCGATGGCGAATGCGCTCGAACAGGCGTGGATTCCGAACAAGGATGCGATCGCCGACGCGGTGCGCGCCGCGGTCAATTGGAAGGGATGAGATAATGGCGGAGGAATTGCGCATCCCGAAGATCGGCATGTCGGCGACCGAAATGACGCTCAATGAGTGGATGTTCGGTGATGGCGAGCGTGTCGAGATCGGCGATATCATCTACACTGTCGAGACCGACAAGACGACGGTCGAGATCGAGGCGCAGGTTGCGGGGACGATCCGCCCGACGGGGGTCGAGGGCGAAGTCTATCCGGTCGGCGCGCTCGTCGGCACGATCGAATGACGCCGCTCGAAGCCAGCAAGGCAATGTATGCCGCCGTTGCGCGCGGCGAGTGGGATGTGGTCGCCGATTTCATGTCGGACGATCTCGTCATTCACGAGCCAACCTCGCTTCCCTATGGCGGCGAATGGCGCGGGCGTGATGCGCTTCAGAAACTCTATGCGCATGTCATGGGTTATTGGGAGGACCCGGTCGTCCAATGGCAGGAACTGGTCGGTGGCGAGAAATATGCCGTCGCGCTTCTTCATTTCACCGTCACCGCGAAATCGAGCGGCAAGCGGTTCGAGACGCATATCGCCGAGGTCACCGAATTCGACGACGCGGGCAAGATGGCGTCGATGCGCATCCATTATTTCGACACCGCGCATATGGTCGAGCAGTTGAAGGCATAACATATGAGCGAAGCGCCGCACGTCATCGTCCTCGGCACCGGCGGGGCGGGCTTCACCGCCGCGATCGCCGCACATGAAGCCGGAGCGCGCGTGTCACTGTTCGAAAAAGGTGATCAGGTCGGCGGGACCACCGCTTGGTCGGGCGGAATGATCTGGGTTCCGAACAATCATCACGAAGCGACGCTGGGCGTCGAAGACAGCCGTGAAAAGGCGCTTACCTATCTGATGTCGATGTCGCACGGGCTGATGCAGCAGCATCTGATCGAGGCTTTCCTTGATCATGGACCCGAGATGGTGGAGTTCCTCGAAGCGAATACGCCGGTGCCGTTTCGGCCGATCCCTGAATTTCCCGACTATCATGCCGAATTCCCGGGCGGAATGCCGCAGGGTGGACGTTCGCTCGATTGCCCGCTCTATTCGTTTCAAGAACTGGGCGAATGGGCCGACAAGGTCACGCTCTCGCCTTATTATCCGATGCCCTATTTCTCGATCTATGACACGCCGCTGGGACAGGCGAAGCCGCAACCGCTGACGGCGGAGGAACTGCAGCGCCGGATCGACGCCGATCTGCGCGGCAGCGGGCAGGCGCTTGTCGGCCGCTTGCTGCGCGCCTGCCTTGATCGCGGCATCGAGCCGAAAACCGGCCACCGCGCGGTGCGCCTGCTGATGGACGAGGAGCGCGTCGCCGGGGCGGCGTTCGAGACTCCCGACGGTCCGATCGCGGTCGCCGCCGATGCGGTGATCCTCGCGACCGGGGGGTTCGAATGGGACAAGGACCTGCTCCGCGCCTTCCTTCGCGGCCCGATGACGCATCCGCTGAGCCCGCAGACGAATAGCGGCGACGGGCTCAAAATGGCGATGCGCGTAGGGGCGATGCTCGGCAATATGCGCGAGGCGTGGTGGATGCCGGTCGCCGAGGTGCCGGAAAGCGAAAGCTCGACGGGCAAGACGCTGGTCGCGGGTCAGCGCAGCCTGCCGCACTCGATCATGGTCAACCGCGCGGGGAAGCGCTTCACCAACGAAGCAGCCAACTATAATGCGATCGGTGCAGCGTTCCACGACCAGGACGTCAGCGCCTTCGACTATGCGAACCTGCCGTGCTGGCTGGTTTTCGACCAGCAATATATCGACCGCTTCGGCTTTGGCATGATCAGCGGCGAGCGCGGGGTTGCGCCACCGCAATGGGCGATCCGCGCCGAAAGCCTGCCCGAACTCGCCCAGCGGCTAGGCATCGATGCCAACGCGCTGGAGGCGACGGTCGAGCGCTTCAACGACCATTGCGCGACCGGTCGCGACCCCGATTTCGGGCGCGGCGATGCGGCGCATGACCAGTGGTGGGGCGATCTCGACGGGCGCGGCTCGACCGCTGCGACGCTCGGCCCGGTCGGCAAGGCGCCCTTCTTTGCGGTCGAGATCAAGAGCGGTGCGCTCGGCACGAAGGGCGGACCGCAAACCGACGTCAACGCGCAGGTGCTGAGCGTCGACGGCGGGCCGATTGCGGGGCTTTATGCCGCGGGCAATGTCATGGCGTCGGCCATGGGCATGACCTATGGCGGCCCCGGCGGGACGATCGCGCCGGGCATGGTGTTTGGCTATCTCGCCGGACGGCACGCCGCCAGTGCTTCCGAAAGGGCGAACTGAGATGCGCGTTCTTGTGCTTGGGGCATCTGCTGACCAGGGCATCCCGCTGGTGCGGGCGCTCTTGGCGGCGGGGCATGAAGTGACCGCAGGCGCCCGGCGCGCCGACGCAATGGCGACAACGCCCTTTCCAAATCTTCCAACCGTCCACGCCGATATCGCCGACAGCGCGACGCTCGCCGCCGCCTTTGCCGGGCAAGACGCGCTCGCCTTTCATCTGCCGTTCGAATTCGACCGGGCGCGAGCGGCGGCCTATGGGCAGGCGATCGGCATGGCCGCGAAGGCGGCCGGAATCCGTGACATCGTCTTCAACACCGCGTGCTTCGTCGCTGACCATGACCTCGACCTGTCGGCGCATGACGGCCGCCGCGATATCGAGGCGGCGTTGCAGGCGAGCGGCGCGCGATGCTGTTTCGTCGAGCCCGTGGTGTTCATGGACAATATGATCCGCGTGTGGAGCAAACCGTCGATCGCCCAGCGCGGCATCTTTGCCTATCCCGCCGCGCCGGAGCTGCGAATCAACTGGGTGTGTCTCGACGATGTCGCGGCCGCGATGGTCGCCGCGCTCGAACAGCCCAACGCGCCGTTGCATCTGCCGTTGGGCGGTCCCGAGACGCTGGTCGGCGACGAGGTCGCCGAACGCCTGTCCGAGGCGCTCAGACGCCCGATCCGCTTCCTCAGCCTCGCTCCCGACGAATTCGCCGCGAGCATGAGCGAACTGGTGACGGGATCGCGCGAGGTGCAGCCGCACAGCATCTATGACGGCATGGCCAAATTCTATCGCTGGTACAATGATCAGCCCGTATCGCCGCTGGTCGTCGATCCAGCGCCGGCGGCTGCGTTGGGATTGACCCCGACGCCGCTTGTCGAATGGGCGCGGCGGCAGGACTGGAGCTAGGCTGGCGCAAACCATTGCTGCGTGGCGGCAAGAAGCGCGCGCGCGCGTTCGGTGGGGTCGGAATAGGTGTCGCGCAGCGCGGCGCTGCGTAACTCGACGCTGAGCGGGACATCGCGCGGCAGCACCGCCAATAATTCGGTCAATGGTAGCTGACCCGCTCCGGGCATCAGGCGCAGGTCGAGCGCTTCGTGGATGATCGCCGCGACATCGCTTGGCGGCGGGCCGTGCGCGGGCGCGTCGCAAAACTGGGCATAGGGACAGCGGCTGGCGTCGATCGCGGCGAGGTCGGCGGGTGTTCCGCCAGTTCGGGCGAGATGCAGCGGATCGATCAACAGCCCGACGGCCTCGCATCCGCTCTGATCGAGGATCGACAGCGCAGATTGCAGATTGCCCACGGTGGTGAAGGCCGCAAATTCGAGGCAGACGCGCATTTCGGCCGCAGCGGCATGATCACTCAGCCGTTGCAATTTTTCTGCAGTGCGCTCGGGTTCGGGTTCCGAACTCACGACCAGCACATTGCGCGCACCGATCGACGCGCCGGCATCGATCGCGGCAAAATGTGCCGGATCGTCGGGTCCGGGCTTCAGCCAGATCACCTCGATATCGAGCGCGATAAGTCCCGCATCGGCAATTCGGTCGCGCATTTCGATCGTCGTTGCTGACGTCCATGTTGCGGGATCGTACCAGACTCCGACTGCGGGCCAGCCGCTTTCGGCGGCCGCGGCCACCGTCTGCTGCGGCGAGAAATCGGGCATCACCCCCGCCGCGAGCGACAGCAAGGGGCCGGTCGTTGCCATCAGGCGGGCAGCGTTCCGTCCATATATTTTTCCAGCGTGCGGTGGAAATGGCGGATGCGGCTTTCCTGATAATGGCCGAGTTCGAGCACCCCGTTCGGCGACGACTTCATGCCCTCCTGCACATAGGGAAGATTTTCCATGTCCTGATCGAACACCCCGGCAAGCGCTGCGCCAATCAGATGACTGGCGCTGGAGAAGGGCTGGTCGTCGGGGATCAAATGCATCGGCGCCGATTTCGGCGGCTTTTCGCCCTTGGGCGCGCGCATCAGGATGCGAACTTCCATCAAGCAATGGTCGGCGTCGCCCCACGGTCGCCAGCGATAGACGATATTCGGCACCAGCCCGCCCCAGGGCGACCAGTTGGGGAAGACATTATAGGTGAAATTGTCGAGCATCTCGCTGTCGGTCGCGTTCGAATAGTCGTGACCGTTCATCGCCGAAAAGGCGTCGCGGTTCGCCTGCGCCAGCACCTTGCGCGCGAGCATCGGGTCGTCGGCAGCGAAGCCCTTAAGGTCGGCCGGATCGCCGGTCGCGCGGCGAGCGCGGCTGTCGCCCGCACCGATGAAATCCTCAAGCGATTTGAGGACGTAGAATTGATCCTTGCCCTTGATGTGCGGCGACATCGCGCCCGCCGGGGTGATCGCGCGATTGAGGAAATCGCCGTAGAGATCGTAGCGCGTGTTCGCGTCGGCGGTGAAGCCCAATATCTGCGGATGCGTGACGATGCTGTGCCACGCCTCCATGAAAGCTTCGGAGACGGCTTTCCAATTGGCCGGAATGACGCGGCCGACCCACGCGCCGGTGACGCATTCGTCGAGCCGCCAATTGTCATAATGTTCCACGCCCGGCCCGACCCAGTCGCGGAACGACGGCAGGTCGTGATTTTCGGTGACGAGGATGAAGCCTTGCCACTGCTCGACGCGGAGTTCGGGCAGGCTCATGTCCTTGGCTTCGAGATGCTTGAAATCCCACGCGCACGGCGCTTCCTTGAACCGGCCGTCGTGATGCCAGGCAAAGCCGTGGAATGGGCAGCGCAGATGGACTGCCGGGCCGCTCTCCGTGCGCAGCTTGCGGCCGCGGTGGAGGCAGACGTTGTAGAAGGCTTTGACCGACAGATCCTTCTGACGGACGAGAAGGATGCTCTTTTCGTTGATGTCATAGACGACGGTGTCGCCGGGTTCGGGCATATCCTCTTCGCGCGCGGCATATTGCCAGATGTTCGGCCACATTTTCTCGCGTTCGAGCTTCGCCCAATCTTCGCTGACATAGCGTTCGATCGGGATCGGCGCGTCGCCCAGATCCTGGTTCGATTCGGCAAACAGATAGTCGGGCACGCGCCGCGTATCGGCCTTCAGCATGTCGGTATAGCTGGTGCCGGGGCAACGGTCGTCGCGTCCGCTGTCGCTGTTGTCGGCCTGGGGAGGACTGAGGTCGTTCATCGATACACTCCGAAGGGGTCAGGCAAGCTGGTCGAGCGGCATGCCGCAAGCGGCGGCGATCGAACGGTGGACGCCGTGAAGCGCCGGCTCGTTCGCGCCGAGCACGACACGGAAATTGTCGGGGGCGGTCATCAGATTGGCATAGCCGTTGCTCGCGACGCGATAATCCTCTGTCTGCACGACGGTCGCGGTCGCGTCATAGGCCATTTCGCACATCGCCCGATGCTCGTCATTCTCGACCCCGAAGGGCGCATAGACCGCAAATTGGCAGAACATCTTGCCCGGTCCGTCGGGAAAGAGGCGGAAGACCTGCGTGAAATAGACCCCGGGGGTGACGGCACCAAAGAAGATCACCGTGTTGGGAAACAGGAAATGCACCCCGCCATATTCGGTGTCGGGCCATTCGCTTTCGTCCTTGCCGACGAGTGTCCCGATCGACAGGTCGGGGAAGCTGACCCGGTGATGACGCCCGATCGGTTCATAGACGTTGCGGTCGCTATAATGCGTCTGCCCGATCGTCGTGTTGTGGAGCATCTTGAAATGATAGCCCTCGCCATAAGTGTCGAGCGCGAATTTCCAGTTTGAATCGGCGGTCAATATGCCCTTTTTAACGGGCTCCGCGCGATGGAGTTCGAGTTGCGCGAGCACCGGGCCGAAATCGCCAAGATGCGCTTCGGCATCGATCGGTTCGCCGTCGGGATTGGCGCGGACGAAGATCAGGCCGAGGTGTTCGGTGCAGGGCAGGGCGATCAGGTTGCGCGCGCCGATCTCGCAATCGGCAAAGCCTTCCTTGCCCGGCTGGCCCACAAGTTCGCCCGCTGGGTCAAAGGTCCAGGCATGGAACGGGCAGACGAGCCGCGGGCGCGGACCGCTCCACGGTTCCTTTTCCTCGACCAGCTTCGCGCCGCGGTGCGTGCACATGTTGAGGAATGCGCGGGCGATGCCATCCTTGCCGCGTGCGACCAGAATCGACGGGCCGACCGAGTCGAAGACGAGCGTGTCGCCCGTCTTGGGAATATCGCCAGACAGGCCGACGACGATCGGCTCGTTGCGAAAGATATGCTGCATTTCGGCCGCGTTGCGCGCCTCGCCGGTGTAGATGGATTTGTGCAGCGGCAGCGGCGCTTCGGCGCGGTCGGTGCGATTCTCGGCGATGATCGACACCAGCTTACGCAGCCCGATGCGCCCGTTGCGCTTGCGGACGGCAGGCCAGTCCTTCTGGGCGATATGGGGATCGGACTCGGCCATAGCTCTCCTCACATTTTGCCCAGTATGCTTCCGGGTCTCGGCTATCTTATCGCACAGAGTTGCAAGCTTGTGCGCTAACGCTTTTGAGGAGGATGTCCCATGACCGGAACCCGAACGCTCGCATCGCTGGGCGACGTCATGCAGCTGGCCTATGTGCCATCGGACTTTGACGCGGCGGTGAAACATTGGACCGAAGTGATCGGAGCCGGCCCGTTTTTCCTCCTTCCGAACGTATCGCTGCCCGGCGGGCGCTACCGCGGCGAGGCGAGCGATCCCGTGTTCACCATGGCGCTCGGCTATTGGGGCGATATGCAGATCGAGCTGATCCGGCCCGAGAATGACGCGGCCTCCATCTATCGCGGCGATTATGGCGTCGCGGACCGGCTGCACCATGTTTGCGTGCTCGTCGATTCGATCGCGGAGGCGCGTGCGCGGTGCGACGAGCTTGGCGCCGAAATCATCTTTGAAGCGCCGGTCGGCGATAGCGGCGGCGTGATCTACGCCGATCCGGGGACAGGGCCGGGCAATCTTGTCGAACTGCTGGAGCCGCAGGCGGGAACACGCGAATTGTTCGCGATGATGCGCGAGGCCGCGCTTGGCTGGGACGGTAGCGATCCGCTGCGGTCTTTGGGCTAGGGTCCGCCAAAAGCTTCGTCATTGCGAGCGAAGCGAAGCAATCCAGAGCGGTCTACGCGAGCGCTGGATTGCCGCGTCGATTCGCTCCTCGCAATGACGAGTTTGAAGCCTAGCTGTTCGCGCCCAGATATCCGAGCTGCCCGGCCTTGAAGATCGTTTGCGCGCGGTTGACCGAGTTGAGTTTCTCGCCCGCACGATGGACGTGATAGCGCACGGTGGCGTGGCTCAGCGAAATGATCATGCCGATCTCGCGGTCGGTCTTGCCGATCGCGGCCCAGCGCAGACATTCGACTTCGCGCTTCGACAGTTCGCAATCTGACGGAATGCGCCGCTTCGTCCGCATCGCCGAGGCATAGCCGGCTATGAAACGCCGCGTCGCGAGCGCCAGCGTGTCGCCGATTTCGGCAAATAGATCGGTCAGGTCGTCGATCTCGGGATCGGTCGGATGAAAGCTGTTGGCAGAAATCTGGCCGAATGGCAGATGCACCGGAATGACGATCGCCGCCTTGTAGCGCGGGTTCGCGGCGAAATAGCGCGCGGGATCGATTTCCTCGAGATAGGGGTTCGGCTGCGCGGTGCGAAACCCGTCGCTGTTGCACCAGAAAGGCTCGCTTTCGTAACGGCATGATCGCGGCAGCGGTGAATGTAGCGCGAGCCTGTGATCCTCCCACCAGCGTTCGCCATCGCCGAGCCAGCCGAAGAGGTCGGCGGCAAGCACAGCGCCGTCGGCATCGACCATCGTTTCTGCGGATGCGATATCGTCGCACAGCGCGGCGCGCAGCCCAAAGGCCGCGGCATAGTCGCGTAACAGCACCGCGGCATCGTGGATATCCTCCACGTTGCGGATCGTGACCGCATCGACAAGCGTTCTGGCATCCATTGGCGGTGCGAACCCGTCGACCGGCAGTTTTTCTGCCTGTTCTCCCATATCGGGGACTATCTCATATGGGCCGGCAAGTCGCAATGCATGTGTCATAAGCGGAGCACCGTCTTTGCTATGATGTTTTTCTGAACTTCGCTCGAACCGCCGAATACGGTCCAGGCACGACTGTTGAGATAGCGCGCGGCGGCAACCTGCGCGTCGGCGTCGCCG
>JAURVS010000181.1 GCA_030655355.1 Sphingopyxis sp. | reverse complement strand
GGCTGGTCAATATGCGTATCGCGACCGCAAGGTTAAGAAGCGCAATTTCCGCGGTCTGTGGATCCAGCGCATCAACGCTGCAGTTCGCGCCGAAGGCCTGACCTATTCGCAGTTCATGCACGGCGTGAAGCTGGCCGGGATCGAACTTGACCGGAAGGTCATGGCCGACCTCGCGATGAACGAAGGCACGGTCTTCACGACGATCATCGCTCAGGCGAAAGCGGCGCTGCCCAAGGCAGCCTGACGCTTTCAGCCAAGGCAAAGGAAACAAGGGCGGTCCCGACGGGGCCGCCCTTTTTCTTTGGTGCGTGCGGGATGACGAGAGGAACCGTAATGGCCCCGCGCTCTTACTGATACTCGACCGTCACCGGAATGCGCCCGCGATAATCGCCATCGTCGAGGCCCGCGATCTGCAGTCGGCCGCCGAAACGGAACTGAAGCCGCCCGTCGGCGCCGAGCCGAGGCGCGGCGGACAAATCAGTAATGAGCCCGGTGACGCGCGCTGTGCGACCGTTGCCGCCTTCGAGGTCGACCGTCGCGGGCAGGATGACGCGAACCTCGGCGCCGGGTTCGCCGCGTACGGTCACAACGCCGGTTAGCGCAAAGCCGCCAAGGTCGACGACATCGCCGCGAACACGGCGCGCGCCCGACACTGGATCGACCTCGACCTCGCCGCCCATCGCGCCGACTGCGACGCGTCCCATGTCGAGTTGGGTTTCGACATCGACGCGCAACGGTATCTCGCTCTTGCGCGCGCTCGCGCTGTCCGCTTTGTCCTGCGCGCACAGCATGCACTGCGCCGCCGCAATCGACGGGCTGGCAGACACCAGCAAGGCCACAAAGAAAAGACGCAGTTTCACCGCGATAGCATTAGACCCGCCATGGTTAATCCGCAGTAAAGCGGGCGCGGCGCTAATCGCTGGCCTGTTCCCCCCTTTTCGGCCACATGTGCGCGATGACCAATCCCCCGCCGTCCCCTCGGCTGAACGCCCTCGCCACCGCGGTGCCGAGGCATGAAATCCATACAGCGTTTATCGACTGGGCGACGCCGCGATTGGCCGACGAGCGCGTCCGCGCAGTTTTCGCGCGCATGACCGCACGGTCGGGGATCGACCATCGCTGGTCGGTCCTGCCTCCGACGGCGAGCGGCGGATCGCCAGTCGCGGCAGGCGGCTTTTACGACGTACCCGGACTGCCGCCGACCTCGGCGCGCATGGCCGCCTATGCCGAGCACGCCCCCGATCTGGCGATGCAGGCGATTGCGGCGCTCGGCGACGCGCTCGACCCTGCGCGCATCACTCATATTGTCGTTGCAAGCTGCACCGGCTTCGTCGCGCCCGGAATCGATCAGATCATCGCGCGGCGACTCGACCTCCCGGCCTCGGTCGAACGCGTGCTGATCGGCTTCATGGGCTGTTATGCCGGGATCACAGCGCTGCGCACCGCGCGGCATATCGTGCGGTCCGAGTCTGATGCAGTTGTGCTGGTGGTCAGTGTCGAATTGTCGACGCTTCATCTGAGCCTCGCAGACCAGCCCGAACCGCTGCTCGCGATGCTGCAATTCAGCGACGGCGCCGCAGCGGCGATCGTATCGGCCGCACCGCACGGGTTTGAACTTGGCGAAGGCCGCAGCCTCGCGCTCGCAGACAGCGCCGATCTCATCCGCTGGGATATCGGCGACAAGGGCTTTGAAATGCATTTGTCGGGCGAGGTACCGGGGCGACTGCGCGAGGCGCTGTCGGCTCCTGCGGTGCGCGAACAGCTTTTCGGTTCGGGTGATCCGCCGCCGCTGCTTGCCGTCCATGCCGGTGGTCGCTCGGTGCTCGACGCCGTCGAAAATGCGCTGGGGGTCGCGCCGCCGGCACTTGCCGACAGCCGCGCGGTGCTCGCGCGCTTCGGAAACATGTCGTCGGCAACGATCCTGTTCGTCCTCGCCGACATGATGGCGCGCGGCGCTGAGGGGGAGGGCATTGCGATCGCCTTTGGCCCCGGCCTCGCCGCCGAAGCGATCCGCTTCACAGCGCACAAGGCCTGACCATGAACCCCTTCGCGAGCCTTCGTACACCGATCGCAGCGGAGGAGGAGATGGACGCCGTGGACCTGTCGCCTACGCGCTACGCTCGCGTGCTTGCCGACCTGTCTCGGATCAATGCGTTGACTATGGCGCCGCGACCGACCCTGCGGTTTCTCGATCGCGTCCGCGCGCGTGGCACGAGCGTAAAGCCGTTACGCATTCTCGATGTCGGGTTCGGCGCGGGCGACATGCTCGCACGGATCGCGCGCTGGGGCGACAGCCGCGGCGTCGCGCTCGAGCTTGTCGGCGTCGATCTCAATCACAAGAGCGAGGCGGTGGCGG
>JAURVS010000167.1 GCA_030655355.1 Sphingopyxis sp. | reverse complement strand
CGCCAGATCGGATAGTCGTGATAGAGGCTGCGGATCGCCTTGAAGCCGAGCGCCTGCACGCGCCACGGCTGGAATGCATCGTCGTCGTACCACGGTCCTTCGGCATGGATATGAACGCCGCTGTTGAGCTGACCGACATGTTTGTGAAAGGTCGGCTGAAACCAGATGTCGCGCAACTTGCATCCGCCGAGCCACTGGGGCGCCAGCCGCTGCATCTCGCCGATCACCGCCTTCGCATCAATATCGGGCGCGCCGAACATTTCGAGCGGGCGCGTCGTGCCCCTGCCCTCGCTGAGCGTCGCGCCTTCGACCATCACCGTGCCCGCATAAGCGCGCGCCATGTTGATGTTCGCCGCATTCGGGCTGGGGTTGATCCACGCGCGATCGGTCGGCCAACCGAAGCCCGCGCCTTTGGGGTCCCACCCGTCCATCGCGATCACGCGATAATCGACGTCGAGGCCGAAATGGCGAACGAACCAATGGCCGATTTCGCCCATCGTGAGCCCGTGGCGCATCACCATCGGCCCGGCACCGACGAAGCTTTCCCAGCCCGGCAGCAGCCGCGTCCCCTCGACGGCCCGTCCCGCGGGATTGGGCCGGTCGAGCACCCACACCGCCTTGCCGTGCTGCGCCGCCGCTTCGAGGATGTAGAGCAAGGTCGTGACATAGGTATAGATGCGGCAGCCGAGATCCTGCAGGTCGACGAGTATCACATCGAACGTGTGCATCGACTGGCCAGACGGGCGCCGCACCTCGCCATAGAGGCTGAACACGGGCATGCCATAGGTCGGGTCGGTGAAGTCGGGCGACTCCATCATATTATCCTGAAGGTCGCCGCGCACGCCGTGCTGCGGCCCGAACACCGCGGTGATATCCAGCCCGGTCGCGACGAGCGCGTCGAGGCTGTGCGTCAGGTCGGCAGTGACCGAGGCGGGGTGCGCGAGCAGCGCGACGCGCTTGCCTTCGAGCGGTTTGCGAAGCGCCGGGTCGGCGAGCAGGCGGTCGATGCCGAAGTGAACAGTCATGCCGCGTCGGGTGCCCCAAGCGTGAGTGCAAAGCAATCGGGATGATGGAAGTCGGGCTTGCCCGGCGGATGCGCAAGCGCCCAATAGCTTTTGGTGCCGTCCAGTTCCTCGATCACTGCCGACAGTGCCAGCTTTGCGCCATTGTCGGGAAAGATGCCGGGCTCGACGCGCAGCGAATAGCTTTGATCGCCCTTCTCCGCCGCCATTTCCCATGGCGCAAGATCGTCCGACCGGAGCAGCGAGCGATAATCATCGAACTGGTAACAGGCCCAGCGTCCGTCGGGCGAATAATTGAATTCGGTATAATCGGGCTCGCCTTCCTCAGTCAGGAAGGCTTCGAAGCATGTCGTCTGCCACAAGCCGTCGGTCGCGCTGTCAGCGATGACGAGCTCCCCCTGCCCGTCGGGCAGCACCAACGCCGTGATCGCACCGTCAACGATAAAGCGCAACGCGAAGCCATCTTCGAACGATAGCGACACCTCGACAACGACCGTGCGAACCGCCGTGGCTGGGGTATCCGGATGACAGATCAGCTGTTTGCGCATGCTATCCAAATATCAAACCCCATGCTAAGCGCCCGCCCGCTATGACCAGTTACAAATCCGACTTGCTGCGCCTGCTCGACGAGCGAGGCTATATCCATCAGACGACCGACGCGGAAGGGCTCGATGCACTTGCCGCCAAACAGGTCATCCCCGGATATATCGGTTTCGACGCAACCGCGCCCAGCCTGCATGTCGGCAGCCTCGTTCAGATCATGATGCTGCGCCGTCTGCAACAGACGGGGCACAAGCCCGTCGTGCTGATGGGCGGCGGAACGACGCGGATCGGTGATCCCACCGGTCGCGACGAAAGCCGCAAGATGCTGTCGGACGAGACGATCGCCGCGAACATCGCCTCGATCTTCAGTATCTTTCAGCAATATCTGACGTTCGGCGACGGCCCGACCGACGCAGTGATGGTCGACAATCAGTCCTGGCTCGGCAAGCTCGGCTACATCGAGTTGCTGCAGGAAGTCGGCACGCATTTCACGATCAATCGCATGATGACTTTCGATTCGGTGAAGCTGCGGCTCGAGCGCGAACAGCCGATGACCTTCCTCGAATTCAATTACATGATCCTGCAGGGCTACGACTTCCGTCACCTGTCGAAGGACATGAATGTCCGGCTGCAGATGGGCGGATCGGATCAGTGGGGCAATATCGTCAATGGAATGGAGCTTGGCCGCCGGATGGATGGCGCCGATCTTTATGGCCTCACGACTCCGCTGCTGACCACCGCCGCGGGGGCCAAAATGGGCAAAACGGCAGCCGGAGCCGTCTGGTTAAATCCCGAACAACTGTCCCATTTTGACTACTGGCAATATTGGCGCAACTGCGATGACCGCGATGTCGGCAAGTTTCTGAAGCTCTTCACCGACCTGACGCTCGACGAGATCGCGCGGCTCGAAGCGCTCGAAGGCGCGGAGATCAACGAAGCGAAAAAGATCCTTGCGAACGAAGCGACCGCCATGTGCCGCGGCGCCGACGCCGCGCGCGTCGCTTCGGACACTGCCGCGCAAACCTTTGAAAAAGGCCAGATTGGCGGCGATCTTCCGCAAGCCATCGCGCCTGCTGAAGGTATCAGCGTCGTCGATGCGCTGCGCGAACTTGGTTTCGCCGCGTCGAATAAGGAGGCGCGCCGCAAGCTTGAAGAGGGCGCGGTCAAGGTCGATGGCGAGGTCGTTCGCGACCCTCAGCATCTGATACAGCCGGCTGCCGAGGCAATCGCTTTGAGCCTCGGGTCAAAAAAACATGGCCTCGTGACGCGATAACGGCCAAAATGCGTTTACCTCTTCTTCAGCAATCAAGTGGATCGTTATGACCAAACCAACAAGGTCCACGAAAATGCGCAAGATTGACACGAGCAAGGCCCACTATGTCGGCCTCGACCAGCGGATCGCTCCGCGTAGCGACGTTTATTGCCGCCTTCCCTTCGTCATGCCTGACGGGCGGCAGGAAATGTGTACCTGCGTCAACATCAGCGCGGACGGTATGCTGATGCGTTTCGAACGCGGGCTGGAGATTGGCGACCTCGTCGTATTCCGCATGCCGATCATCGGCCGCACCTCGGCGAAAGTCGTGTGGTCGATCGGGGGCAAGGCCGGTCTGCAGTTCGACAAGTCGATATCGGTTGAAGATTATCTGCCGATGATCCGCGCCATGGGCGCCCGCGGCGACGCGAACTAAACCCGTTTAGCAGATGTAAGCTCTTCTCCCCTCCCGCAAGCGGGAGGGGAACGATCACCCGCTTCTCAGCAACGGCACCGCCGCATCGCGCTCGAACAGATAGAGGCATAATCGCACCGCTTCGGCCCGCGTGCCGTCCATCCCGCCGTCGCGTTCGACGAACAGCCGCGCATCGTCGTGCGCGACCGGCAGCAACCGCACGAGCTGTTCGGGCGTCGCAACCCGATAGTCGGCGTCGCCCGACTGTTTCAGCCCAAGCAATTCCCCGCCGCCGCGAAGTTCCAGATCCTTCTCGGCGATGACAAAGCCATCGTTCGTCTCGCGCATCAGCGCCAGACGCTCGCGTGCAGTCTCCGACAGATTTTGCGAACGCAGCAGCAAGCAAACCGACTTCGCCGTCCCGCGCCCGACGCGGCCGCGCAACTGATGGAGCTGCGCAAGCCCGAAGCGATCGGCATGTTCGACGATCATCAGGCTGGCGGCGGGCACATCGACCCCCACCTCGATCACCGTCGTCGCGACAAGGACACCGATTTCGCCCGCCTGGAAACGTGCCATGACGTCATCTTTCTCGGGTCCTTTCATCCGCCCATGAACCAGTCCGACGCGGCTTTCGCCCAGCCGCGCGCGCAGCAACGCCGCGCGTTCCTCCGCCGCCGCAAGTTCACTGATTTCGCTTTCAGCGACGAGCGGGCAGACCCAATAGGCCTGCGCGCCGCTTGCCAGATGACGGTCGAGGCCATCGACCACTTCGTCGAGTCGGTCGACCGAGACGACGCGCGTGTCGATCGGCGTGCGCCCCGGCGGCATTTCGTCGATCTGCGACACGTCCATCTCGCCATGGTTGGCAAGCTGGAGCGTGCGCGGTATCGGCGTTGCAGTCATCACCAGCAGGTGCGGCGGCCGCGCGGCCTTTTGCGTGAGCATCAACCGCTGCGCGACGCCGAAGCGATGCTGCTCATCGACGACGACAAGCGCCAGATCCTTGTATGTCACCGCCTGCTGGAAGATCGCGTGCGTGCCGACAAGAATGTCGATGCTGCCGTCAGCCAGCCCCATCAGCGTCGATTCGCGTATCTTGCCCTTGTCTCGGCCGGTCAGGATCGCGAGATTGATCGGCAGCCCCGCGAGCATTCGCTGCAAGGTCGCAAAATGCTGGCGCGCCAATATCTCGGTCGGCGCGAGCATCGCGGCCTGCGTCCCTGCCTCGACCGCAGTCAGCATCGCGCGCAGGGCGACGAGCGTCTTGCCCGACCCGACGTCGCCCTGCAGCATCCGCAGCATCGGCGTGTCCTGCGCCATATCGCCCGCGATCTCGCGCCCGACGCGATCCTGCGCGCCGGTCAATCCGAACGGCAGCTTCAGCGCCCCGACCAGCCGTCCATCGCCGACGATCGACCGACCCTTGCGCGTCCGAAGCCCCTGCCGGATCAGCATCAGTGCGACCTGGCTTGCGAAAATCTCGTCATATGCCAGCCGGTCGCGCGCTGCCTCGTCGCGCGGACTCGCATGTGCGCGCTCCATCGCCTCGCGCCAGGCGGGCCAGTTCCGGCTGGCGAGCAGCGGCGCATCGATCCATTCGGCTAGCTCGGGGCGCCGTTCGAGCGCGACCTGGCCAAGCTGCGACAGACGCGCATTGGTGAGCCCCTCGGTCAGCGGATAGACTGCCTCATGTTCGGCGATCCCCGTCTCGTCGCCCGGTTCGACGACTTGATCGGGATGCACGATCTGGCGCATCTCGCCATAAAGGTCGAGGCGGCCCGACACGCGGCGCTTCTCGCCCAGAGGGAAGAGTTTCCGCGCTAGTCCCGACGTCCGCCCGAAATAGACAAGACGCACATGATCGCCCGCATCGTCGAACGCTTCGACTCCAAATGGCGCACGCGGCGAACGGCCCGCTCGGTAATCCTGCGCCGTCAGATCGACGATGATCGTCTGCCCCGCCTGCGCCTCATCGAGCCGCTCGACCGGAAAGCGCGAGATTAATCCCGTCGGCAGATGGAACAGCACATCAACG
>JAURVS010000109.1 GCA_030655355.1 Sphingopyxis sp. | reverse complement strand
CGGTCGATATCCCGTATCAGAGCTTCACGCTCGACAACGGGCTGCGCGTGATCGTGCATGAGGATCGCAAGGCCCCCGTGGTCGCCGTGTCGGTGTGGTATCGTGTTGGCTCGAAGCATGAACCGAAAGGCAAGACGGGCTTCGCGCATCTTTTCGAACATCTGATGTTCAACGGGTCAGAAAACGCGCCCGATGATTTCTTCGAGCCGTTGCAACAGGTCGGCGCGACCGATTTCAACGGCACGACCTTTCTCGATCGAACCAATTATTTCGAAACCGTGCCGACGGGCGCGCTCGATCTCGCGCTGTTCCTCGAAAGCGACCGCATGGGGCACCTTCTCGGCGCGGTGACGCAGGAAAAGCTCGATAATCAGCGTGGCGTCGTCCAGAATGAAAAGCGCCAAGGCGACAATAATCCCTATGGCCTGCTCCGCTACGAGATCTTCGAAAATCTCTTTCCGACGGGGCACCCTTATCACCACAGCACCATCGGCTCGATGGACGACCTCAATTCGGCGAGCCTCGACGACGTGAAAAAATGGTTCACCGACAATTACGGTCCGAACAATGCCGTGCTGGTTCTGGCCGGCGACATTGACCTCGCGACCGCAAAGACCAAGGTGCAGACCTGGTTCGGCGACATCCAGCGTGGGCCTGACATCAAGACGCCGCCAGTGGCCGTGCCGACGCTTCCCGCGCCGCTGGCGAAAGAAGTCAAGGACCTGATCCCCACGACGCGTATCTATCGCATGTGGACGATCCCCGGCCTCAATGACGCCGAATCCGTGCCGCTGCAGATGGCGATGACGGTGCTCGGCGGACTGTCGTCGTCGCGGCTCGACAATGCGCTGGTGCGCAAGGATCCAGTCGCGGTTAGCGTGTCGGCGGGCGCTTCGCCGTTCGAGGATGCGGGTATTTTGATGGTGCAGGCGGACGTCAAGGACGGCGTCGACCCGGCATATGTCGCCAAGCGGCTCGACGAGGAAATCGCCGCATTTGTCGCGAGCGGTCCGACCGCCGATGAATTGCAACGCGCAGCGGCAAGCTATCTTGGCGGCACGATCGCCGGGCTCGAAGCCGTTGGTGGGTTTGGCGGCAAGGCGGTCACTCTCGCGGAGGGCGCGCTCTATTCGAACGACCCCGCCTTTTACAAGGCCGAGCTCGACCGGATGGCGAAGGCGACCCCCGAACAGGTCAAGGCGGCGGCGCAGAAATGGCTGTCGCGCCCGGCATTCTCGCTGACCTACACCCCCGGCGAACGGACCGAAGGCGGCGAGAGTCGCGGTGGTGCGGTGACGGCGGGCAAGGTCGCCGCTCCGGTTCAGCCCGACAATTACTGGAACCCTGCGCTTGGCGATGTCGGTCCGGCTACGGGGGAGGCGTCGTCCTTTGCCGACCGTTCGAAATTCCCTGCGGTTGCTGACCTCAAGGCGCTCGACTTCCCGGCGATCGAACGCGCGAAGCTCAAGAATGGCATTGAGGTCGTTTTCGCGCGCCGCACGACGGTGCCGACGGTCAATGTCGCGGTCAGCTTCGACGCGGGCTATGCCGCCGATCCGCACAGCGCGCTCGGAACCCAATCGCTGATGCTCAGCCTGATGGACGAAGGCACACAGAATCTCGACTCGATCGCTTTTGCCGAAGCCAAAGAGCGGCTCGGTGCGCAGATCGATGGAACGGCCAATGCCGACGAAACGGTGTTCAGCCTGTTCGCGCTCAAGCCCAATCTCGGTGCGTCGCTCGGCCTGCTTGCCGACTATATCCGCAATCCCGCTTTTGACGGCAAGGAACTGGAGCGCGTCCGCGCGCAGCAGCTCAACCGATTGAAGGCCGAACTCAACAATCCGAATGCGATTGCATCGCGCATATTGACGCCCGTTCTTTACGGCGCCGACCATCCCTATGGCATTCCGCCGTCAGGCCTTGGCAATTCGCAGTCGGTGACCGCGGCGACGCGCGATCAACTCGCGGCGTTCCACGCCGCATGGATCCGCCCCGACAATGCGCGGATCTTTGTCGTCGGCGATACGACGTTGGCCGAAGTCAAAAAGCAGCTCGACACGACGCTGGGCCAGTGGAAAGCGCCGGCTACGGCAAAGCCAATCAAGCATTTCGACATCGCAATCCCGACGCCCAAGCCGCGCATCCTGCTGGTAGATCGACCGAAGTCGCCGCAATCGGTGATCCTCGCCGGAAAGGTGCTGAGCGCCAAAGGGGGCGATGAGCTCGAAGTGCTTCGCTCGGCGAATGATATTTTCGGCGGGAATTTCCTCTCGCGCTTTAACACCAATCTGCGCGAGACGAAGGGGTGGTCCTATGGCGTTCGCAGCCGCATTTCGGGCGAGCAGGACCGACTGACCTGGGTTGCCTCGGCGCCGGTGCAGGCTGACCGCACGGGGGATTCGATCCGGGAGCTTCAAAAGGACCTCAAGAGTTTCCTCGGCGATAAGGGCGCTACCAAGGTCGAGCTGGAGCGGACGATCAACGGCAATGTCCGCGAACTGCCGGGCAGTTTTGAAACGTCGGGTGATGTTCTGGGCGGGCTTCGCCAGATCGTGAAGTTCGGCCGCCCTGACAATTATTACGAGACATTGCCCGCCGCCTATGAAGCGATGACTACTGCAGAGATCGATGCCGCAGCGCGCAAGGCACTGAGCACCGACGATCTCGTCTATGTCATTGTCGGTGACGCGGCGGTCGTGAAACCGCAGCTTGACGGATTGGGTTTGCCGGTGGAAACGGTGTCCGTCACTAACTAACATAAGTTTCAGTAAGGAGAGCCCAGATGTCTCAAGTTGATGGCAGCTATGATTGCGTTACCAAGTCGCCGATGGGCGATCAGAAGTCGGTTTTCACCGTCAGCAGCGAGGGCGGCAGCTTCAGCGGCCAGAATGCTGGCGCGATGGGCGCGCTCGATGTCGAAAATGGCAAGGTCGATGGCAACAAGCTGACCTGGACCATGAACATGAAGGTGCCGATGCCGATGACGCTCGAATGCGAAGCGACGATCGACGGCGATGCACTGACCGGAACGATCAAGGCCGGTGCCTTTGGTTCGATGGCGATGACCGGCACGCGCCAAGCCTGATCCACCGATCAG
>JAURVS010000156.1 GCA_030655355.1 Sphingopyxis sp. | reverse complement strand
CGCAGCTTCGAAAGCCTGCCGATCAGCTATTCTGCTGAACTCTGGTGCGAACCGGGCCGGGCGCTGTCGGCCGAATATAGCTCGCTGATCGTGCGCGTTGAAAAGCGCCGCGGCGACGAGCTCTATATCAACGACGGTGCCTATGGTGCGCTGTTCGACGCCGCGCATGTCGGCTGGCGCTTCCCGGTGTCGCTGCAACGCGCCGTCGAAAGCGATGCCGAGCTGGTGCCGTTCAGCTTCTATGGCCCGACGTGCGACGACCTCGACCATATGGCAGGCCCCTTCTTCCTGCCGGCGGACATCAAGGCAGGCGATTTCATCGAAATCGGTATGCTCGGCGCTTATGGCTGCGCGATGCGGACCAAGTTCAACGGCTTTGGCGCCGACGAAACGCATGTGGTGAGCGATGAGCCAATGGCCAGCCTCTATACCGGCGAAGTCGAACAGGAACGCCGCAGCGCGACGGTAACCAAGCTATTCTGATAAGCTGATCTAAGGAAAACATCAGGGCCGGTGCAGCAATGCGCCGGCCCTTTTTCTATCGGCTGGCGTCTTTGCGGCACATCGCTAGATTGCGCGGCCCATGCAGCCCTTCCATCATCTTCTCGCCAATAATCTGATCGCGAACATCACCAACTTCACGGTGTGGTTCGCGCTGACGTTCTGGACCTTCCTCGAAACCCAGTCAGTCTTCGCAACGGGGATGATTGCGGGCATTTATCTCGTGCTCACCGCGATGCTCGGTATCTGGTTCGGCAGCCTTGTCGACCATCATGGCAAGCGGAACATGATGATGGTATCGAGCATCGCGTCGTGCGTCTTTTATGCGATGGCGCTTGGCGGCTACGCGCTCGATCCCGCAGTTCGCGCTGCCGATGTGGCGAGCCCGGGGCTCTGGCTCTTCATCCTCGCCAGCATGCTGGGCATGATCGTCGGTAACATCCGGATGATCGCGCTGCCTACGCTTGTCACACTGCTAGTGCCCGAAGATCGGCGCGACAAGGCCAATGGCCTGGTGGGCATGGTCAGCGGGATCGGCTTTCTTACGACTTCGGCGATCAGCGGCTTTCTCGTCGCCCGGGCGGGAATGGGTGCGACCTTGGGGATCGCGATCCTGCTTTCGATCATTGTCGCGCTCCATCTCTTCTCGGTTCGAATCGACGAAGCGCGTGAAGAGACTGAGGAGGCCCCGTCGAACACGATCGACCTCGCCGGGACCTTCCGCGTCGTTATGGCAATCCCGGGCCTGTTCGCGCTGATTCTCTTTTCCTGTTTCAACAATCTTCTCGGCGGCGTGTTCATGGCGCTGATGGACGCCTATGGGCTGTCGTTGATGAAAGTCGAGGAATGGGGTCTGCTCTGGGCGGTCACGTCATGCGGCTTCATCCTCAGCGGCGCACTGATCGCGCGCACCGGGCTTGGCGCGAACCCAATCCGGACGCTTCTTTTTGTCTGTCTCGCCGAATGGATCATCGCGGCCTTCTTCACGATCCAGTCGTCGATCCCGCTGCTGGCGATCGGCTGCTTCCTGTGGCTGTTCCTCGGCCCCTATGCCGAAGCCGCCGAGCAGACGGCGCTTCAGAAAGTCGTGCCCTATGAACGGCAAGGACGCGTTTTTGGCTTCGCCCAATCGGTCGAACTTGCCGCCTCCCCGCTCACGGCGTTCCTCATTGCGCCCCTGACGCAATTCTTCTTTGTGCCGTTGATGACCGACGGTGCGGGCGCCGACATGATTGGCGACTGGTTCGGCCGCGGGCCTGAGCGCGGCATCGCGCTGGTGTTCACGATCACCGGGCTGCTTGGAGTAATTCTGACGATCTTCGCCTTCCGCTCGAAATCCTACCGTCGGATTTCCGCCGCCTATGCTGCCGGCAATGCGGCCGTCCCGACGCAATAATATCGCCGCGTCGATCTCCTCTTCCGTTTCACTTCGAAATCATTCTATCCTCCCGCAAAGAGCAAAGGGAGAGCATGGCATGGCGATCGGAATATCAGGGCGCACGCGCGTATGACGATGCTGTCGGGCATCCGCATCATCGACTTGACGACGGTCATTTTCGGCCCCTATGCGACGCAGATGCTCGCTGATCTCGGCGCCGAGATCATCAAGGTTGAAGCGCCGGGCATCGGCGATATCTCGCGCTATCTGGGAAGCGGCGTTCCCGACCCGACGATGGGGTCGATCCATCTGACGGTAAACCGCGGCAAGCGCTCGATCGCGCTCGATCTCAAAAAGCCCGAGGACGCCGCGACGCTGCGCGACCTTATCGCGACGGCCGACGTCTTCTTTCACAATGTTCGCGGCAAGGCGATCTCGCGGCTCAGGTTCGACTATGCGGGCTGCAAGGCGATCAAGCCCGACATCATCTATGTCCATGGCACCGGCTTCGGGCAGGACGGTCCCTACGCCGATCTGCAGGCCTATGACGACGTCATTCAGGCGGCGACGGGGACAACGAGCCTGCTCCCGCGCGTCGATGGCGATCCGCGTCCGCGCTATCTGCCGTCGCTGATCGCCGACAAGATCGCAGGCCAGTTCGGCGCGCAGGCGATCCTTGCGGCGCTCGTCCACAAATTGCGCACCGGCGAGGGGCAGGCTGTCGAAGTGCCGATGTTCGAATGTTTTGCATCCTTCATGCTCGTCGAGCATCTGCGCGACGCCGCACTCGATCCGCCGATCGGCCCGGCGGGCTATCCGCGCCAGCTTGACCCGACTCGCCAGCCCTTCCCCACCAGCGACGGATATCTCGCGATCGTCCCATATACCGCCGAATCGACCGCGCGATTGATGGCGCTGCTGGGCAGCGCCGACCTCCTAGCCACGCCCGAGTTCGAGGCCGCGAAGGCAAAGGGGCAGCATATGGCGATCATCTACAGCGAGATTGCGCGGAAGACGCCTGCGAAAACCTCAGCTGAATGGCTCGACCTGTTCGCCGCGAACGATATTCCCGCCATGGCCGCACGCGATCTTCAGGACATCAAGGAAGACCCGCATCTCGCCGCGACCGGCTTTTTCCGCCATCGCACCCACCCCGACGTCGGCGCGTTTCACGAGATGCAGCCGCCGGTGAAATATGGAGCAATGCCTGATCGCGACCTTGGCTTTGCGCCGCGCGTCGATGGCGATGGCGCTAGCATTCGCGGCGAACTGGGCGAGTGAACTTCGCCGGTTGCAATGTCGGCATCGCGGCCTAGCATCGTCGCCAGATAAATAGGGGGAAGATATGCCGGAAAGTCTGCTCGCGCCCGGCGCGGTGCTCGCGCTGTGGACGCTCATCATGCTCACTTGGGCCGGGGTCACACGCTTTCAGGCGTTTTCTAAGGTCGGCATCGATCTGAAGGCCGCGCCACCGGGAGGACGCGGCGTCGATCTGGAAGGCGTCCTGCCGCCGCTGACCAACTGGAAATCGCATAATTACACGCATTTGTGCGAGCAGCCGACGCTCTTTTATGCGGTCATAATCTTCCTGCACCTGTCGGGCGGCGAGACCGATCTGACGCGCGGGCTGGCGTGGGCCTATGTCGTGCTGCGCATCATCCACAGCTTCTGGCAATCGACGGTCAACCGCGTGCCAGTGCGCTTCGTCATCTTCACCGTCGCGACGTTGTGCCTACTCGCACTGGCGGCGCTGGCGGTGATCGCAACTTTGGGTTGAGGGGGAAAGACTATGGAGACAAATGCAATTTTAGGACCCGTCGCGACGCTCGGGCTCTGGTCGATGATCATGTGGGTCTGGATGTATGCGACGCGCATCCCGGCGATGCAGCGTGCCAAGATCGACGCCAAAAATCTCGTCGGCACGACAGGCCGCGGGCTCGACGAAGTGCTCCCGCCCGAAGTCCAGTGGAAGGCGCATAACTACAACCATCTGATGGAACAGCCGACGGTCTTTTACGCCGTCGCGCTGGCGCTCGCGGTCGGCGGCCTCGGCGGCGGACTCAACACGCAGCTTGCCTGGGCCTATGTCGCGCTACGCATTCTGCACAGCCTGATCCAGGCGACGGTAAACCGCGTGATGTGGCGTTTCGGCATCTTCGCCCTCGCCAGCCTCGCGCTGCTCGCGCTGTGCGTCCACGCGTTCATCGGCTTTGTTGTGCATTGAGACGACCCGTCGCCCCTGCGCATGCGGGGGCGACGCGCTATTTCGAAAAACGGCTCGCCAGTTCCACATGCGTCGACCAGCGGAACTGGCCGACAGGCTGAACCCAATCGAGCGTATAGCCACCATCGATCAGCGTCTTCGCATCGCGGGCAAAGCTCGCCGGGTTGCAGCTGACATAAGCGATCACCGGCGCATCCGAGGCGGCGAGTTGCTTCACCTGCTCCTCCGCTCCCGCACGCGGTGGATCGAGAATGATCGCGCCGAACCGGTTTAGCTCGGCAGGGATCAGCGGACGGCGGAACAGGTCGCGATGCTCGGTTGCAACCAGCGCCCGCGCGCGATTGGCGGCCGCTGTCAGCGCGGCAGTCGCGTCGCGCGCGCCTTCGACGGCATAGACTTTGCGCCCGGCCTGCACCGACAGCGCAAAAGTCCCGACACCCGCGAATAGATCGGCCACCGCGCCCGCATCGCCGATCGCCTTGGTCACGGCATCGATCAACGCCGTCTGCCCAGCCGTCGTCGGCTGAAGAAAGGCGAACGGCGGCACTTCGACCGTGACGTCGCCAAAGCGCATCGTCGGCGGCTCGGGCTGCCATAATATCTCTAGGCCATCGCCCTGATCGATCGCGAAGCGCGCGAGCTTGTGGGCGCCAGCAAAATCCTGCAGCGCCATGGCTGCTTCGAGTCCTTCGGCTTTCACGCCTTCCAATATCAGCTCAACACCCTGATCGAGCATCTGCAGCTTCACTCTCACCGGGCGCCTTTGCTGCGCAATCATCGTCAACAGGTTGCGGATCGGCGCGATCAACTCGGCGAGTTCGGGAAGCAGCAGCGGGCACATCCGCATGTCGACGATCTGGTTGCTCTGCGCAGCGTTGAAGCCGATCGCGACCTGCTTGCCGGTCCGAAGTGCGGTCAACACGGCGCGGCGTCGGCTTTGCGGCGGCGAAAGCAGCGCGGGCAGAACCTGATCGCAGACAATCTCTTGCCCCGCCAATCCGCCGATAACGCGATCGCGCACAAAGTCGGCAAGCGCGGGTTCGGCAACATGCTGGAGTTGGCACCCACCGCATTTGCCGAAATGCCGGCACGGCGGTTCGGTGCGGTTCGGGCCGGGGATGATGATCCCGTCGTCGCGGACGCGGTCGCCCGGAACGCCGCCCGCCACATGGCGGCCGTCGCCGGTCACGCCATCGCCGCGCGCGGCGATGCGCTCGATCAGCGCAGCTTCACTCATTGTCAGTCCCTAACCAGATCGTCGGCTACAAGGCCGGGGCCTATACGCGCGGCTTGCGCGATATGCCACCCCACCGCCGCGACCGCAGCGTCGAAAGCGTCGCCGCCGCGTGCGAGCATCGCGCCGCACGCACCGGCGAGCACGTCGCCGGTGCCCGCAGTCGCGAGCCAGGGGCTGCCGGGCCAAGCCGCCGCGACGCGTCCATCGGGCGCCGCAATGATCGTGTCGGCGCCCTTGTACACGATGACGGCCTGCGTCCGCGCCGCTGCCGCTTTCGCCCGGTCGATCTTATTGCCGTAAAGCTGCGGAAAAACGCGTGCGAACTCACCTTCGTGCGGCGTCAATATTGCCTGGCAAGGTGTTTCGGCGAGGCGGGGCAAAGCGGAGCCAATCGCTGCTGCGTCCAGAACCAGCGGCTTGCCCGAATCGAGTGCGGCTTCGACATCGAACAGCAACTCGTCGCCCGCTGGAAATCCGGGACCGATGACGACGGCACCGACGCGCGGATCGTTCAGCCGCTCGCCGAACTTCGCCTCGCTCTCGGCAATGATCGCCGCAAAAGGCGGTGGCGCGCCGCCCTCGAGCACGACATAGCCCGCGCCGGCGCGCAGCGCCGCGGCGGCGCTCAATCCCGCCGCTCCGCGCATTGGTCCGGCAAACACGAGCACCATACCGCGGCTGAACTTGTGCGCCTGCGCATCGGGCGCAGGCGGTCGCCGTCTCGGTAATGTCCGCATCGATGCATTTATCGGAATGCCGATCGGCGCGAGCAGCACGCGACCGCATGTCGCAGCCGTGGGCAGCAACACATGCGCCGGTTTCAACGCCCCGAGCGCCAGAGTGACATCGGCCGACAGCGGCGGCACCCATCCGGCAACGCCATCACCATCGGCCCCGCTCGGCACGTCGACCGCCAGAATTCTGCTACCGGCAAAACTGAGCAGGACTAGCGCCAGATCCTCGGTCAGCGGACGCGACATTCCGACGCCGAACAGCGCATCGATGATCAGGGGGGCGGACGGCGTTCGCCGATCCAGCACTTCGACCGGCCCATCCCAGCGCGCGCGCGCGGCAATAGCAAGCTTGGTTGCGGGCTCTGCGAGCGCCGCCACGCGCACCGCCGCGCCACGTTCGACAAGCGCACGCGCCGCGACATAACCGTCACCACCATTGTTGCCGGGGCCGCACAGGATCAGGATCGGCGCGCCTGCCGCCATGCGCCACGCGGTATCGGCAATCGCTGCACCTGCAAGCTGCATCAACTTGGACAAGGGAGTGCCCTGGATCGCGCAAGCAGCTTCGGCCTCGCGCATGGCTTTGCAGGTCAGGATCGGGGCGTCTGCGGGAACCGACATCGCCATCATCCTCTAGTTTAGGGGCGCGAAAAGCCGCGCTACTTTGGCCCGCCCGTGTTCGCGGGCAGGCGGTAACGGTCGTTGCCGATCGCAACTTCAATCATATTATTGCCGACAATGCTGACCTTTGCAGGCTCGGAGCCGTCGGCTGACACAACGCCGCGCCCGTCTGTGGTAATCTGCAATCGGCGATATCCGACATTGCTGCGCCCCACGATCAGCACCGCTCCGCCCTCGCCGCTCATTTCCTCGACGGTGCAGGTGCGGTCGAACAGTTTCGCGCCTTCAAGCGCGCATTCGATGCGGCCATTATCGGCGGCCGAGCGCGATCCGCGCGCTTCGGCTTCGGCGAGTTCGCCATTATCGGGTGCGCGGTTGCAGGCTGCCAGCAGCAAAAGCGGCAGGATCGCGACCCGTTTCGAAATCATCCCTTGTCCCCACCTCTGCGCCGCTTGGCGAGCTGCGACAGATCGCGCACTGCGCCGCGCGCGGCGCTCGTCGTCATCGCGGCATAGGCCTGAAGTGCTACCGAAACCTTGCGCGGGCGAGGCTTGGCGGGCTGCCACGCGTCATCGCCCTTCGCTTCCATCGCGGCGCGGCGTTCAGCAAGTACGCTATCGGATACCATCAGATTGATCGTGCGGTTCGGAATGTCGATTTCGATCGTGTCGCCATTTTCGACCAACCCGATCGTCCCGCCTTCGGCCGCTTCGGGCGAGGCATGGCCGATCGACAGGCCCGAGGTGCCACCCGAAAAACGACCGTCGGTGACCAGCGCGCACGCCGCGCCCAGGCCCTTCGATTTCAGATAGCTGGTCGGATAGAGCATTTCCTGCATCCCCGGCCCGCCTTTCGGCCCTTCATAACGGATCACGATCACGTCGCCCGCCACGACCTGCCCGGTCAAAATGGCCGCAACCGACGCATCCTGACTTTCATAGACCTTCGCCGGGCCAGAAAATTTCAGGATCGATTCGTCGACGCCTGCGGTCTTCACGATGCAGCCTTCGAGCGCGATATTGCCTGACAGCACCGCGAGACCGCCATCCTGGCTAAATGCATGCTCGGCTGAGCGGATCACGCCGCCGGTTCGGTCAAGGTCGAGTGACTCCCAGCGTCGTTCCTGACTGAACGCGACTTGCGTCGGCACGCCGCCGGGCGCCGCCATGAAGAATTTCTGCACGTCGGGATCGTTCGTCCGCGAAATGTCCCATTTGTTAAGCGCATCGCCCAGCGTCGCACTATGCACTGTCGGCAGATGCGCATGGAGCAAACCCGCGCGTTCGAGTTGGCCGAGGATCGCCATGATCCCGCCTGCGCGGTGGACATCTTCCATATGGACATCGCTCTTGGCGGGCGCGACCTTTGACAGGCATGGCACGCGGCGCGACAAGCGGTCGATGTCGGTCATCGTAAAATCGACTCCGGCCTCAAATGCAGCAGCGAGCAAATGGAGGACGGTGTTCGTCGATCCGCCCATCGCAATATCGAGGCTCATTGCATTCTCGAACGCTTCGAAAGTCGCGATATTGCGCGGTAACACGCTATCATCGTCTTGCTCGTAGTGGCGCTTGCACATCTCGACGACGATCCGCCCCGCGCGCAGGAACAGTTCCTTGCGATCGGCGTGCGTCGCGAGCGTCGAGCCATTGCCCGGCAACGACAGCCCCAGCGCTTCGGTCAGGCAGTTCATCGAATTTGCGGTGAACATTCCCGAGCAACTGCCGCACGTCGGGCAAGCCGCGCGCTCGATCTCGTCGACTTCGGCGTCGGTGTATTTCTCGTCGGCGGCGGCGACCATCGCATCGACCAGATCGAGCGCGACGGTCTTGCCTTTGATCACGACCTTGCCCGCTTCCATCGGGCCGCCAGACACAAATACCACAGGAATGTTGATGCGGAGCGCCGCCATCAGCATCCCGGGGGTGATCTTGTCGCAGTTCGAGATGCACACCATCGCATCGGCGCAATGCGCGTTGACCATATATTCGACACTGTCGGCGATCAGGTCCCGGCTGGGCAGCGAATAGAGCATGCCGTCGTGGCCCATCGCGATGCCGTCGTCTACCGCGATCGTATTGAATTCCTTGGCAACCCCGCCCGATGCCTCAATCTCGCGCGCGACCATCTGTCCCAGATCCTTGAGGTGGACATGGCCAGGCACGAATTGCGTGAAGCTGTTCACTACCGCGATGATCGGCTTGCCGAAATCGCTGTCCTTCATTCCCGTGGCGCGCCAGAGCCCACGGGCACCAGCCATATTGCGGCCATGAGTGGTCGTGCGCGAACGATAAGAAGGCATTTTACAGGCTCCGAGAAATATTATTTCATAAAACTGCGACTGGATGCGCGTCTACACGCCTATTATTCGATGTTCAATGTTACTTTCTTGCACATCTTCGCGAGCCGCTCGGCAAACAGCGCCTGCCCCGCTGCGTCGCCGACGAGATCCTGTCGCATCTCGATCCCGACATAAGGGATCGCATTGCCCTCGGCGTGGCGGTTCATCGTCGCATTGAGCTGCTTGCCCGAATAGGGCTGCTGATCGCCGACATTGAGCCCTTCTGCTTCCAGCGCCACAATCGCAGCGGTCGCCAACCGGTCATCGTCATTGTAGAGCACGCCGACATGCCAGGGCCGCGCCTGTTCAGGATGACTTGCCAGCGACGGCGTGAAGCTGTGCAGCGACAGGATCATCGCAGGCCGCTGTGCCGCGATCGTCGCCGTAATATGATCATGATAGGGTCGATAAAAGCGCGCCAGCCGCTCCTCGCGTCCCGCGTCGTCGAGCGCATTGCCCGGAATCGCATGGCCGTCGCTCGCGATCGGAAGCACCCCCGGCGCATCCTCCTCGCGATTGCAATCGACCACAAGTCGCGACACACCGCCAAGGATTGCAGCATCGACCGCGCCGCTTTCCACAAGCAGCGCCGCCACTTCGGCTACGCCGATATCGATCGCGATATGGTTCGCCAGCAACCCCGGATCGATGCCCAGATCGATATCGCGCGGTACGTGCGCCGACGCATGGTCGGCGATCAGCAAGATGCCGCCCGCGCGCGCTTCGCCGAGTTGCCGCCACGCTTCGCTCATCGTAACGCTCCTGCCATCGTCCACCAAGCCGGGTGACGCTGTGCCAGCGCGATTGCCGCGGCATCGCGTTCGGTCTCGGCGTCAAACAGCGCGAAACAGGTGGCTCCCGATCCCGACATGCGGGCGAGCCATGGGCGCAACGCGCCGAGTTCGGTGAGGATGTCGACGATCGCCGGGCATTGTGCCGTTGCCGGGCGCTGCAGGTCGTTTCGCCCCGCAAACAACTGGGCGCGCAGATCGGAGCCGGTAAACAGTGGCCCGCGGTCGATCCCGTCCCATGCCGCAAACACCGGCCCCGTCGCCACCGGCTGGCGCGGATTGACGAGCAGCACGGGCGTGCCGGCGAGGCGCAGTTCAGGCGCGGGACTTAACTCCTCGCCAACCCCGACACCAAGGCAAGTCGCGCTGGCAACACAGGCCGCAATATCGGCGCCGAGTGGGCCGACAAGCCGAGCCAGCGCGGCGTCGTCAAGCTCGGTCAGGAAATGCCGCCGCACCAGCCGCGCCATCGCCGCAGCATCGGCTGAACCGCCGCCGATCCCTGCTGCAACCGGTAAATTCTTGGTCAGCGTCACCGCCAGCGGCGGCACGCGGCTGGCGCCATAACGGCCGCGCAACAATGCCAATACCCGCAAGACGAGATTATCGGGCCCCGCGCTCAGCCCCTCGGCGAATTCGCCGTCGATCGTAAGCGCGTCGGCGTCCGCAAGCTCAGCCGAAATCGCGTCGCCATTGTCGACGAACGCAAACAGCGTCTCGATCTCATGATAGCCGTCGCTCCGCCGCGCGCGAACATGGAGCGCAAGATTGATCTTCGCCCAGCCCGTCTCCTGAAAATTCGTCACGGCGCTGTCGTCGCGGGAGTCAACCCGTCGCGCAGCTTCGCCTCCAACCGCGTCGCCATATCGGCTTCGGCAAGCAAGGCCGCTGCACGCCAATTATAGCGTGCCTGAAATTTGCGTCCCGCCTTCCAATAGGCATCGCCCAGATGTTCGACGATGACGGCATTGGCGGGTTCGCCAAGTTGCGCCTTTTCAAGCAGATCGACGGCTTCGTCGGTGCGCCCGGTCAGGAAATAGGCCCAGCCGAGCGAATCAGTGATGCTCGCATTCTGCGGCTCCTGTCGCCACGCCGCCTCGATCCGCGCGAGCGATTGCTTGACATTCTTGCGCCGCTCGAGCGCGGAATAGCCGACGAAATTCAGGATGGAGGCGTCGTCGGGTCGCAACGTCACCGCCTTTTCCATCAACGGATGCGCGGCATCCCATTTGCCGTCCTGCAGCAGCAGTTCTGCACGCGCAATCAGCAAAGTGCCGCGCAGCGACTGGTCGCCTTCATCATCGCCCAGCGCCGCCTCGAGCCGCTCATAAGCGCTCGCCGCGGCCGCCGGATCGCTCGACCGCCTTGCGATATCAGCCAGCCGGACAAGCAGGCTGCGCGAACCATTTTCATTCGCTGCTGATCGCGCCAGCTTTGCAGCGCCGTCCAAGTCGCCCGCATCGGCGATCAATTCGGCGCGCCGCATCGCCAGCACCGGCGGCAATGCGCTGCGGGTGGGATCGAGCAACGCCATCGCCCCCGCGCGCTGACCATTGCTGTCGAGCGTCTCGACCAACGTCGCGCGCACCGCCAGATCCTGATCGTTAAGCCAGTTCGCTGCGCGCGCGAACAGCAACGGAACCTTCGAACTGCCGCCCGGCGTTCGCGCAAGTCCATCGGCAAGCAGCCCAAGCCACTGTGCCACACCCGCACGCGGCGTCGAGACAGCCTGATCGGGAAGCAACAGCATCGGATCTTCGCGCTGTCCAGACGCCAGCACAATCCGCCCGCGTAGTCGTTCAGCGGCGGCAGTCTCGCCCGCCTTATCGAGAGTTGCGGCCACGCGCACGCCCACCAACTGGCTGGTGCGATCGGTCAGCGTGATGCCGTCGGTCAATGCGGCGGCCTCGGCCGAGCGCCGCGTTGCCATTTGCACCAGCGCGACCTGAAGCGTCAGCGCGGGTTCGGGACGCGACCGGCTATTCACCGCAAGCAGATGCCGTTCGGGTAGCTTTTCGCGCGCGCCGACATCGATCCACGCGTTGATCGTGGGCAAGATCAGCCGCGCGAGCGCGTCCGCCCCTGCCTTCTCATTCCGCCCCCCGATATAGTCGCGCGCCGCTTTCCAGTCCGACCGGCGCATCGCGTCGACCATCAGGACCAGCTGGGCATCAAACCGCCGGTCGCCGCCGGTCCAAAGGTGCAAGGCCGCAGTGCGCGCGGCTTCGAGATCGCCTGCCTCAATCGCTTGCTCGAGCATCCGTCCGCGCAGACCCGGCAAGTCGGGCGCAACGCTCGAAACCTGACTCAGCGCCGACAGCGCTGCGCCCGGCTCGCCGCCCTCTTCCGCAAGCCGCGCCCGCACCAGCGCGTTTAACGCCGCCCCGCTGTCATCGGCCGCCTGCACCGGCATCGCCGCGGCAAGCGCGCCGACCGCCAGCAACAGGCGCGAGAGCTTACATATTCGGGTAATTGGGGCCTCCGCCGCCTTCGGGAGTGACCCAGTTGATATTCTGAGTCGGGTCCTTGATGTCGCACGTCTTGCAATGGACGCAATTCTGCGCGTTGATCACGAATTTGGGATCGCCCTCGGCCTCACCGACGATTTCATAGACGCCCGCCGGGCAATAACGCTGCGCCGGCTCGTCGTAGAGCGGCAGGTTATACGCGACCGGGATCGACGGATCCTTAAGCTGAAGATGGACCGGCTGGTCTTCCTCATGATTGGTGTTCGACACGAACACCGACGAGAGGCGATCGAAGGTCAGCACGCCGTCGGGCTTGGGATAGTCCGGCTTCGGCATGATGTCCGCGCGGTACAGGCTCTCGTTGTCCGGATGATGCTACATCGTGAACGGGACTTTGATCTTCAGCGTCTCGAGCCACATCGTGATGCCCGACAGCAGCGTACCAGCCAGATCGCCATATTTCTCGACGAGCGGCAGGACGTTGCGAACGACGCTGAGTTCCTTCTTCACCCAGCTGTCGTCATAGGATGCCTGATAGGCGTCAAGCGTGTCGCTGCTGCGTCCAGCGTTCACCGCAGCAAACGCCGCCTCAGCCGCCATCATCCCCGACTTCATCGCGGTGTGCGTACCCTTGATGCGCGGAACGTTGAGGAAACCGGCGCTATCGCCGATCAACGCACCGCCCGGGAAAGCCAGCTTGGGCACCGACTGATAGCCGCCATCGCTGATCGCACGCGCGCCGTAGGACACGCGCTTGCCGCCCTTCAGGATTTTCGCGATCTCGGGATGCGTCTTCCACTTCTGCATCTCCTGGAACGGAGAGATGTGAGGATTGCGATAGTTAAGCCAGGTCACGAAACCGAGCGCGACCTGCCCGTTCGCCTGATGATAGAGGAAGCCCCCGCCATTGGCATTCTGGTCCAGCGGCCAGCCCTGCGTGTGGATCACGCGACCTTCGGCATGATTCTCGGGCTTGATGTCCCAGAGTTCCTTGACGCCAAGACCAAAGACCTGCGGCTCGCATTCGGCATCGAGCGCAAATTGCGGCTTGATCATCTTGGTCAGATGACCGCGCACTCCTTCGGCAAAGAAAGTATATTTCGCATGGAGTTCCAGCCCGGGTGCGTAATCGGCCTTATGGCTGCCGTCGCGCGCGACGCCCATGTCGCCGGTGGCGACGCCCTTTACCGAGCCATCCTCGTTGTAAAGGATCTCCGCTGCCGGGAATCCGGGGAAGATTTCGACCCCCAACCCTTCGGCCTGCGCGGCGAGCCAGCGGCACAAATTGCCGAGGCTGCCGGTATAGGTGCCCTTGTTGTGCATGAACCCGGGCGTGATGAAATGCGGGACGCCGACCTTCTTCGTCTTCGTCAGCACCCAATGCTGGTTGTCATTCACCGGCACTGCGGCCAGCGGACAGCCCTGTTCACGCCATTCGGGAAGCAGTTCGTCGAGCGACTTGGGGTCGATCACCGCTCCCGAAAGGATATGCGCACCGACTTCGGACCCTTTCTCAAGGATGCAAACCGACAGCTCGCTGCCCGCTTCATTCGCCAATTGTTTAAGACGGATAGCCGCCGAGAGCCCCGCCGGCCCTGCGCCGATGATGACCACATCATATGGCATCGATTCCCGTTCGCTCACCGCAAATACCTTTCTGCCGTCCCCGCGCGGGATCATTCATCGTGTCCCGCGCTCATTCTGTCACGAAATGCGATGCCCGCCAATTGACGGGTCCGTCAACCACCTGTTTGGTGTAAAT
>JAURVS010000151.1 GCA_030655355.1 Sphingopyxis sp. | reverse complement strand
CGCCTCGGCCGCGCGCAGCAGATAGTCGATGTCGTCGCGCGTCGGCGCGGGCCAATAATCGGCGCCATCATGAAACACGTCGGTCGTGCCGATATAGGTGAAGGCGCCGCGCGGCACCGCAAAGATGCTGCGCTTGTCGGGCGCTCGGATGATGATTGTGGCGCCCACCGGCAGGCGCTCGCGCGGCAGCACCAGATGAATGCCGCGGCTCATCGACATGCGCGGTTCGCTTTCGCCTGCCTCGAGCCCGCGCACCGCGTCGACCCATGCACCCGCGGCATTGACCACCAGCTTCGCCTTGATGCGCGCGCCCAGATTGTCGCCCAGCGTCGAGGTAGCGACCAGCCCGTCCCCGGTCAGTTCGGATGCCGCCGCATAGTTGATCACCACCGCCCCGGCGCCCTGCGCGCTGCGGATATTGGCGAGTACCAGCCGCGCATCGTCGGTCAGAAATTCGGGATAAAGCACCGCGCCATTCAGCCGGTCGGTGCGCATCAACGGCTCGCGCCGCTGCAGTTCGGCGAGCCCGATCACTTCATGCTTCTCGGCCTCGGGCACTCCGCCCAATTTCTCGAAGGTCCATAGCCCCGTCCGCAGCTTCGCGGTCATCGCCATGTTCGTCGTCGGGATCAGAAAGGGCGACAGCCGCGTCAGGTGCGGCGCGATCCGGCGCAATCTCTGCCGTTCCGACGCCGCTTCCTTGACGAGCGCAATGTCGCCCTGCGCCAGATAGCGCAGCCCGCCATGGATCATCTTCGACGACCGGCTGCTTGTCCCGCTCGCATAGTCGCGCGCCTCGACCAGCGCGACCGACAGCCCGCGCATCGCTGCATCTCGCGCGATCCCTGCGCCGGTAATTCCGCCGCCGATCACGGCAAGATCGAAGCTGCGCGATTCCAGCTCGGCAAAGACCTGTGCCCGGCGGCGCGTATCGAGCGACAAGCTGTTCATGCGCTCACGCTAAGCGCATCACAGATGCATTGGTATTGCATAATGGGAATGATATGGTGCGGTCCATGAACCTCCGTCGCCTCCGCCATTTCGATGCGCTCTATCGCCTCGCCAGCTACGCGCGCGCTGCCGACGAACTCGGTCTCACGCAATCGGCGCTCACCCGCTCGATCCAGAAGCTCGAGGAGGAGCTTGGCGCGACGCTCTTCGATCGCACCACTCATTATGTCCGCCCGACCAGCGACGCCGATCGCCTGATCCGCTCCGCCCGCGACGTGATCGCTGCGTCGGCGAACCTTGAACAGGAAGCGCGCGGGCTTGGCCATCCGACCAGCGGCACCGTGGCGGTGGGCAGCGGTCCCTATCCGCTGCAACCCTTGCTCACCGACACGATCGCGCGCTTTGCCGCCGCGCACCCCGGTGTGCGCGTCACCGTCACCGGCGGCCCGTCGGAGCAGCTTCTCGAAACGCTCGTCGACCGCCGCCTCGATCTCGTCGTGTGCAACCGCGCCAAATTTGCGGCATCCGCCCACGCCGACGAAGTGCTCTGCATCCCGCTGCCGCCCGAGCCGCTGGTGATCGTCTGCGCCTCCGACCATCCGCTCGCGAAGGGGCAAGGCGACAGCGCCGATTTTCCGTGGGCGCTCCCGCGTCCCGCACCGGGCAGCAATCTCCCGCGCCCGCTCCGCGCCCGCTACGCCGCCGGGCAATTCCCCGATTATGAGCTCGATTCGACCGCCGCGTGCCTCGACATGGCGAGGAGTGGCCGCGCGATCACCGTCGTCCCGCGTGCGCTCGCCGCGCGCTCGGGACTGCACCAGATCGCGCTGCCAGGGTCCGAAGTCACGCGCGACGCAATCCATCTTCTCCGCAACCGCAGCCGCAGCGCGCTCGTCGCCGCCTTTGTCGCAGTGCTGCGCGAAGTCGCTCAGGCCGCGACGATGCCGTCGAATAGTGCCGCGTCGGCCGACCCGGCACGGTAGAACACCGGCGGCTGCCCGAACGGCGCCGCGACCGTCACATCGCTCCCGCCGACATGGCTCCGCCCCGACCAGACATGCACCCAGTCGGCGCCCGCGGGCAGATAGGTCGTCCACTCGCTCTTCCCCGCCGCGATCACCGGCGCGACGAGCAGGTCGGGGCCGAGAAGATACGACGTCTGGATCGCATAAGTCTCCGCGTCGTCCTCGAAATGCAGGAACAGCGGCCGCTGCACCGGCAATCCCGTCTCGGACGCTTCTTTCGACAGCCGCCGCAGATAAGGCGCCAGATGCGCGTAAATTCGCGTCATCTTCGCGAAATGCGCGAGCAGTTCGGGATCGTCGTCATATTGCGTATTCTGCCGCGGGCGATTGCCCTCATGCGTCCGCATCATCGAGGTGAACGCCGACATTTCGGCCCAGCGCATTGCGAGTTCGGCATCGCGGGTGGTGTCGAACAGGCTCGTATAGCCGCCGCAATCGCTATGATGATGTGCGTTGCCCAGCATCCCTGCCGACAGCGCCGCGCAGATCACGGTGCCGATCCCGTCGTGGCGGCTGAAATCGACCGCTTGGTCGCCCGCCCACAGCATCGGGCAATGGCCTTGCACGCCCGTCGCGCCCGACCGCATGAAAACCATTGTCTCGCCCGTCGCGCCGCGCCCCGCGACGCCCTTGGCATTGACCTCCCCCCACAGCGCAGGCCAGCGATTATGCGCGGTCATCCCGCTTTCGCCATTCGCCAGTCGCACGTCGACGGGCAGATATTCGCCAAAGTCGGCCATCCAGCCTGACAGCCCGAAATCGATCATCTTCTCGCCGATGATGGTATCGGCGAACCACGCGGCGGCATCGGGATTGGTGAAGTCGACATGGCCGCAGTCGAATTCGCCAAAGTCGATTACATAGGGCTCATCCTTCGTCGGATGCATCACCATGAAACCTTGCGCCGCCGCTTCGGCATAAAGCGGCCCGTCGACCGCCAGATAGGGATTCACATAGCCGAGAAAGCGAATGCCGCGCTCTTTCAACTCGGCGATCCGCGCGGGCAGTTCGGGATAACGCTCGGCATTCCATTGCCAGTCCCAGAACAGCCGGTTGCCGAAGCTGGTGATGCGCAGCCCGACCCAATCCTCGCACCACAGTCCCGACACCGCGACCCCGGCGTCCTCATAGGTCTTCAATCGCGCAAAGCTGTTGTCGCCGTCCTTCAACCCAATGACCGCGCCTTTCAGCAGCCATTCGGGAAGCGGCGGCTGGCGCCCGAAGCGATCCGACAGCGCCGACACCAGATCGGCGAAGCGCGGCCGCGCCCATAATTGGATCTGCGCGGGAATTTCCCACACTTCGACCTCATGGAAATCGGCGGCCCGAAAATCGAACGCCGCAAAAGCAAAGCTGTCGATATGCAGGGCGTAGCGCCGCGAGCTGACAAAGGTCGGCTGCGGATAATTGGTGTGTGCATAGCTGCCGCCGCCGCCCTTGCGATGCGCCTCGACTTGCTGGAACAGGGGCGACGCCGGATCGCGGCCGACGCCGGGCTCGCTCGACCACAAGGGGAAATGCCGCCCGCGCAGGTCGAAATACGAGAATTGCTCGCCGCCGCCCCACACATGCTCGCCCGCCTCCGCGGGAACGCGCAGCCACAATCGGTTGAGCGCCGGGTCGAGCGCCTTCAATGCGATCGTCGCATTGTCGCCATCACCCGACAGCGTCGCTTCGAGCAGCCAAGG
>JAURVS010000147.1 GCA_030655355.1 Sphingopyxis sp. | reverse complement strand
CGCGGACAATGGCTGGCGCATCTCGGCCTATGCCCGCAACCTCCTGAACGAAGTCACGATCGGCAATGACACACAGCTTCCGGCCGCTTTTGGCGGCGTTGGCGCCAGCTTCTCGCCTCTCAACAGGGGACGCATATATGGGGGAGAAGTGGCCGTCAGTTTCTGATCCTGCGCCACTTCGCTGCATCCGCACGGCGCCACGGGGGCGGCAACTGGCGGCGAGACGGTCGCATCGGGGCCAGTTTCGGTCGGCTCTCTGAAGCGGTCGCACCCGCGCACAAGTTCGCGCTCCGTCCGATCGCCGCTAGCGCGCCCGTCCATCGCCACGCGCGCCGATCGGCCTGGCAACGCAGGCGATCGCGTCCGGCGAGCATGTCCACGGCCACAATCTGACGACCGCACTCGAAGGCGAACTAAATTACCGCTTCGTCGCGCCCGCCGTCGCGCGGACGAGCCACGGGGACGCGCCGACGTTCAAGGGCTATGTCGCGCCAATGGCGATTTGCGCACGCGCAACGAATTGTAGATCCTGCCCGCCGTCGGCTGCGTCGGCCGCCTTGGCGAGCGGCTGGCCCGCGAAGGCGAGCGGATCGGCGCGGGTCGGATCGACGGCGTCCACGCCTTCAACCATCCCTTCGCTGCTCGCAACGCGGCGCTTGCCCGGCACAAGCCCGGATGGATCGACTTCGACGCCGGACGCGTCTTGCACGAGGGAATGGAGGCCACTTCGCACGCACCGCTTCAGTCCATCGTCGCTGCGGCAAGCGGCATACGGGTATGCAACGAAATCAATGGCGACCGGGCGATCGGCATCTGGACGCGCGGCGTCACTCCCTAGAGAGCATCGAGGTGGCCCGCGCCCCTCCCTTACCTACTCCTCTGCGCAGGCATTGCTTGCGAAAAGCGGCGGTACGTCAACGTAAAAACTTACGGGCACGCGTCACAACGCCTCCTTCGGAAGCGGCTCGATAATTTCCGCGCGGGACCATCGGGCGTAAAGCCGCGCGAGAGGCTCTACGTCTAGATTCTCGAGTTTGGCCGTGAATGATTTTCATCGCACTGCGTCTTTCAATTTGAACGGTGCGATAACAGCGAGGTCAGACCAATCATCCCAAGATGCCGAATACCGCTTCTACGAACGTCGACGTGAAGCGAAACTCGCATTTTCATCATATCGGTGCCCAGCTGGTCGCGTCAGCAGATGGTGCCGAGGGCTGGTCGGTACCCTCACGCTGACCAGCCCACCTTTGCTCGTTTCCGCATCTCCGGCCTCGACTTGAGATTTCGGGCAGCCCCCATTCCCTACGCGCACCGAAACAATATTCACCGAGGATTTCAAAGTCCTCTCGAAGATAAGACGCACTCGGCTCAGCGTCATTCACGACTGCCGAATTTTTTTTCGCCGTGCCCAGCGAATTATCGCGCGCCGTGCTTCAGCGACTAAACGCAGCAACTCTCCGACGTGGGAAAGAAGGCGCGGGTTTCTGCGGCGGCAGCCGTCGCGGATATGTCGCAATGGGCTGCTCACCCCTGACTGCTCGCGTTACGGAAATATAATACTGATTATTGACATTGGTTCTCAATAGCGATTAGGGCGCCCGAATATCCAACCTGCGGGGGCATTATGAAATTTCGTACGAAAATCCTGTCCAGTGGCGCCATCATGCTGGCGATCGCAAATCATGCTGCTCGTGCCGAGGAAACCGCAGCAGACACGGCCGACGACATTGTCGTCGTTGGCGCACTGACGAATGTCGCGATCGACCGCGAGGAGATTGAGGTCATTCAGGCGAATGACCTGACCGACCTTTTCCGAAATGTGCCTTCGGTTTCGGTTGGGGGCGGTGTCGGGATCGCACAGAAAATCTATGTTCGCGGGCTCGAGGATTCGCTGCTCAACGTCACGATCGACGGAGCCCCGCAACGCGGCACACTCTTCCACCATATCGGGCGCGTGACGATCGAGCCCGAATTGCTCGAGACCGTCGATGTGCAGGCGGGACCCGGCGAGGCGACCGCAGGCTTTGGTGCAGTCGGCGGCGCGATCCGCTTTCGCACGCGCAACGCGGTCGACATGTTGCAGGATGGCCGCAATATCGGCGGGATCGCCAAGGCCGGATGGTTCAGCAATGACGGATATAAGCTGAGCGGAACCGTTTATGGCCGCATTGCGGGCGATATCGGCATTCTTGCATCCTACGTCCATGTGAACCGCGATCCGTACAAGGACGGCGACGGCGTTCGTCAGCTTGCAACGGGTGCCAAACAGAATCTGGGCTTCGTCAAGATCGGCGGCGAGCTTGGCGGCGGTCACCGCTTGACCGCAAGCTATGAGCAGCGCCGCGAAACCGGTCGCTTTGGCCAGCGCCCGAACTGGCCGGTCCTCGCCAATGCGCGGCTGTTCGACGTCAAGGGCAAGCGCCAGACCGCTGTGCTGAACTATGGCTATGAAGGCGACAGCGGCGTCGGGATCGAGGCAACCGGTTACTGGACGCGCACCAATTTCTCGCAGAACCGCGACGACCGCTGGGGCCTTTATGGCGCCGAGATCGAGACCTACGGCTTTGACGCGCGCGCCAATCTTGCGATCGGCAATCATGCGATCACCGTCGGCGCCGAGCATCGCCGCGACGAAGTGACCAGCGCCTACCTCGGCGCGCCCGCGATGTGGCAGCCATGGGCGTGGGACCCGAATATCGGCAGTTTCACCGAAAAAGGGTCGTTGATGGGCGTGTATGTCCAGGACCATTGGCAGGTCATCGATCCGCTGCTGATCAGCTTTGGCGCGCGCTATGACGCTTATGACCTCGACCAGACGACTTATCGCACCGGGACGCACAGCGACGGGCTGAGCTTCAATGTCGGTGCCGAGTTCGAGATCATCACGGGTCTGACGCTCAATGTCGGCTATGCCGAGGCCTTTCGCGGCAAGGAAATCGGCGACGCCTTCACGCTCGAAAAGCGCCCCGGCCGCCTTGCACTGTCACCGACGCTGCGCCCCGAAAAGGTCGACAATATCGAAGGCGGCCTGAAATATGAGCTTGGGGGCTTCTCCGCCTCGGCAGTCTATTATGAAATGACGATCAGGGACGTCATGCTCGACCAGCTCGGCCGCAACGCTGCGCAGCCAATCCAGGATGCGGTCTATTATGAGAATGTCGGCAAATTCCGCTCGAAAGGCGTTGAGCTGCGCGCGGGATATCGCACCGGACCGTTCACGGTCGACGGCTATTATAATCATTATGATTCGCGCCTGAACGGCAATCGGATCGAGGGTTATGAGCATATTGCGCTGGGCAACTCGCTGGGCGACAATTGGGCCGTGACCGCCGGTTTCCAGCCCAGCGACTATTTCAATTTCCGCGCGAGCCTGACGCGTTACGAGGATCTGAACAATATCGAGGTGCTGTTCCGCGAAAGCCAGCTCGGCTTTATCGATGGCACCCGCTTGATCGACAAACCCGGCTATACGACGGTTGACCTGTTCGGAAGCTGGCGCCCGTTCGGGACCGACCGTTTTGAACTGCAGGCGGCAGTGTATAATCTGTTCGACAAGCGTTACATCGCGCACGCCAGCACGGCCGATTACGGCCAGCTTGGTCTGCCCGACTATGCGATCGTCTCTGGCTTGCCCGAACCGGGCCGCAACGTCCGCGTCACCGCGTCCGTTCGCTTCTGACGATGGGCGCGGCTGTCCGGCGACGGCCGCGCCACGCGCTCAAGCTATGGCACCGCTGGTTCGGCCTTGTCGCCGGACTGTGGTTGGCGTTGCTCGCTGCGACGGGAATAGCGGTAACGTTTTACGACGAACTCGACAGAGCGCTCAACGCCGATTGGCGTACGGTGCCCGCATCGGCGCGCGTGGCTCCGGTCGGCGACGCGATTGCCGCCGCCGAGCGCGCGCTGCCTGGTTTTGCACCGACAATGATCGAAGTCCCCGGAGACCGGGGCGACAGCCTTTGGATGATGGGCCGCGCGCCGGTCGATGGTAGCCCACGGCCGATACAGATTTTCGC
>JAURVS010000146.1 GCA_030655355.1 Sphingopyxis sp. | reverse complement strand
GTCAGCATCATCGGGAAGCTGGTGATCGCAGTATAGAGCTGGATCTGCGCCGAAGTCATCGCGCGCAATTGCGCCTTCGCCGAATTCATCGATTCCTGGATCATCGCCATCCGCGTCGCCGGATCGTCGATATGCGTCGCGAGATTGGCGGTGACCGATGCGACCGAATTGCCCGAATCGACGTCGTCCTTGGGCCGGATCGAGACTGGCGCCATCGCTTTGAGCGGCTTGTCGGGCAGTTCGTTGAGCGATTGCAGATATTTTCGCATCGCACCGGCGCACATGCCGAGCACCGCATCGTTGATCGTCCCGTCATACGCCTTGCCCATCGCGCGCACGCGTTCGAGCGACCAGCTCTGCGCAACAAAGCGCCGCGCGCCAGTGATATTGCGGTTGAAGCTCGTCCGCGGCACCCCCGAAAATGGCGTGCTGAGCCCGTCGCCGCCGATGCCGAACATCGCGGCAAGATATTGGTTGAGCGCTTTGGTAACGCCGACGCTGTTGCCCCATTGCTCCTTCAGAAAATCGCCGATCGCCTTGATGTCGGTGAGATTGGGGCGCGGCGGCTTTTTGGGGACAGGGAACTGGCGCTTATAGGCTTCATAAGCCTCGACCGACAAAGGCGAGAAGGCGCGCCGCTCGTCGGGATCGGCCGACAGCATCGAATTATAGAAATGGATGCTCGAGGCGCCGTCCATCAGCGCATGATGCACTTTCTTGAACGTCGCAATCTGCCGGTTGGGTAGGCCCGAGATCAGCGTGATTTCCCATAGAGGACGCGTGCGGTCGAGCAGCCCCGAATGCAGGCGCGAGGCCAGTTCAAACATTTCGCGATACCGCCCGGGCTTCGGGAGCGCGGCGGCGCGGACGTGATAATGCATGTCGATGTCGCGGTCGGGCTCGAGCCGGATCGGGCCATATTGGCCGAGCGCGGTGAGCTTCAGCACCTCGCTGAACGGCCGCCGCAATCCCTCCGATTGGCGGAGCAGGCCCAATTGCTCGTTCAGCCACTCGGTTTCGTCGACCTTGTCGGGGAGCGTGTAAAGATTGATCCCCCCGATGTGCATCGGGGTTTCGCGACTTTCCCCCCACAGGAACATCGCGTCGGTCACCGGCATCAGCCTCATGGCAGCTCTCCCCACTGTTTATGCTGCATCTTTTGATGCGCAGCATGACAGCGGCGATGCGCGAGTCAAGCGGGGCCAAATCCTTCACCCGGCGGGGTCCGGGCAACTCGCTTTCGCCCCGGGAGCGCAGTCCGCTTCAAGTCCGGGGTGACGAGGGTGGCTGAACGCGTTATCGAACCCGCCATGGCCAAGCTCTATTTCTACTATGCCAGCATGAATGCCGGCAAATCGACGACGCTGTTGCAGGCGGATTTCAACTATCGCGAGCGCGGCATGGAAACGATGCTGTGGACCGCGGCGCTCGACGATCGATATGGCGCGGGGCAAGTGACGAGCCGCATCGGCCTGATCGCCGAGGCGCATAAATTCGATCCCGACAGCAATATGTGGGCCGCGGTCAACGCCGAACATGCCGAGCGTCCGCTCGCCTGCGTGCTAGTCGACGAGGCGCAATTCCTCACTCGCGCGCAGGTGCTCGATCTTGCGCGGCTTGCCGACGAAGCGGGCATCCCCGTGCTTTGCTATGGCCTTCGCACCGATTTTTCGGCCGAACTCTTCCCCGGCTCGGCCGCGCTGCTCGGCATCGCCGACGCGCTCGTCGAGCTGAAGGCGGTGTGCGAATGCGGGCGCAAGGCGACGATGAATCTGCGCGTCGACGAAAGCGGCCGCGCGGTCGTCGAGGGCGCGCAGACCGAAATCGGCGGCAACGACCGCTATGTCGCAATGTGCCGCCGCCACTTCATGGCGAAGCGGCGAGAGGCGGCAGAGGCGCTCGCCAATGCTTGACCGGCTTTACGTCGATCTTGCCGATAGCGACCTCCGCCTCGTGAAGCTGGCGGAAACGCATCGCGAGGAGTTGCGCGCCGCCTGCGCCGCCGACAGCGACGTCTGGACGATCTATTCGTCGAGCTTTGGGCCCGACCATTTCGACAAAAGCTTCGATGCGTTGATCGGCGGCGCGGGGCGCATGGCCTATGCGATCATCGACGGCGACACGCTCGTCGGCATGACCGCCTACCTCCGCCCCGACATGTCGGCGCAAACGGTCGAGATCGGCAACAGCTTCATTCATCCCGATGCTCGCGGCACCGGCTTTAACGGGCGGGTCAAGCGCCTGCTGCTCGACCACGCCTTTGCGGTCGGCATCCGCCGCATCGAATTTCGCATCGACGAGCGCAACAAGCGCAGCCAAGCCGCGGTGACGAAGCTCGGCTGCACCAAGGAAGGCGTGCTGCGGTCGGAGCGCGTCACCTGGACGGGATATGTTCGCGATACCGGGCTGTGGTCGCTGCTCGCGGACGAGTGGGCCGCGCGCTCCTGATCTATTCGTCATTGCGAGCGCAGCGAAGCAA